>JAISIJ010000274.1 GCA_031262245.1 Oscillospiraceae bacterium
CACCGCCGCCGATAGCTTGGTCGAGAGGAGCATAGATATACTTATCTTGGAATTTAACTGTTTTAGCAGCTTCATAAGATTTCTCAGCAGCCGCAAGAAGAGTATCAGCATAAGCACCGTCGAAAAGACGAGCACCTTGTGCGAATGTTGCAACAGCGTTGAGAGTTGCAGCAGTTGACGGAGGTTTAACAACCCTTACAAGTCCGTCAAGAATAGGAGCAAGAGCAAGACCGGTCCATTTATAGTCGTGGAATTTGTGGTAAACAAGACCTGTCATATCCATAGGTGCACCGTTTGTATCGCCGTCAATATAAGGTTGTTGTTCAGCATCGCCGGACTCAACAACCATATCTAAGAAAAGGTCGAGTTCCCATTTAACTTCGTCAAGACAGTCATTGTAAGAACCGCCGTTTTCGGGAACAACGCAGAGTTCGTTAAGTTCTTCTTCAGTACCGTTTCTGAGTGACATTTCATAAGTGTTAGCCAATGTCCAAGCAGAGATACCGCCGTTAACAACGTATTTACCGCAGTCACCCGCGTCAAACCAACCGTAATCAAGGTCGGTTAACTCGCCGGAAGATGTTTCAACGTTATCAACTGTACCATAGGATTTAACCCAAGTTGTTTGAATATAACCGCTGTCAAAACCGAGGTTAGGTGTACGGATAAGACCTGCTTTACCTGCAAGAGTACCGTTAAACATATCTTCGTCAGAAGGAGTACCTACACCCGGGAACGCTGTTTTATTGTCACCTGAAGTAATATATTCACCCTCAATGTCAATAGTAGCACGGTTTTGATAGAAATAGTTGAATGCGTTTGTGAAAAGTGAATTTTCACCGGCAATAGTATAGTCAACCGCATTTTTGGATTTGTCGCCTTTTTTCTCAATGGAATATTCGTCAGAATATGTTGTATCGTTAGAAACAACAGGCTCACCTGTGCTGGGTTTAACTTCAGCATAGAGGTTATCGGAAATTGTGAACGGATAAGAGCGAGTTGAACCGATAGCTGTTTCCATTGTACCTGCAGCTGCGGGAGCTGTATAGCCGGATTCCATTTGAATATAATAACCGTCACCTGCAGTTTTGAAATCTGAGAAATCAAGTACTGCAACTTGTTGACCTGAATCGGGGTCAAAACCGCCGGAAGCTGTTGCTTTAGGTCCGTAAACGGTATCACCTTTGCTGTCTCTTACTGTAAATTGATAAGATTTTGTGTCGCCGTCAGCAAGAACAACGGTAGCTTTCTTTTGGAGATTGGTGTAATAACCGATTTGGTTTACACGAACTGCATTGTGTGTTGCATCGTCATAAGGGTTAACCGCACCGCCCCAGTCATTTTGGCTGTTTGTTTTGTCGATAAGTGACATATCATCAAAAATGAGGTAAGGACAAGCAGGGTCTGATTTATATCTTTCTTTGCCTGTAGAGTCAAGCACTTCTGTTTTGTAAGAAGGTGTTTGGTCATACCAAGCGGTAGCCGGGAATGCATCACCATCCATATTCCATTCGCCTCTGCCGCCGAATTGGAACGCCCATTCTGCAGCGTCAACGTCAACGGAGTGGTCAACCTCACCTGAAGCAGGGTTAGTTGCAGGGTTGAAAGTACCTGAATAGGTGTGTTTTGTATTAGCTGTTAAGTTTATAGCAGACCAACCTAAGCCATGGTTTTCAGCGTCACCGTGCCAGCTCTCGATAGAACCGGAGAAGTCACCGATTTTAACTTTATAAGCACCTGCGTGGCTGGCAGTAATGCTGTAAGAAATTTCATAGGTATGGCTTGCAACGATAGAGATTTTTCTGTGACGGAATTGAGTATCCCACCAAGATTCACCGCCACGGTCAATGCCGCCCGGATTGAGTATCCAGATTTTATAAACGCCGTTTGCAATTTCAAATTTCAAGCTTGTGTTTGCGCCGGATTCGCAAATGTGCCAAGGTAAACCAACGTTATTGTTGAAGTTGGTTGCACCGAGTTGTTGTCCTGCGAATGCGGGAACAACTGCACTTGCGGTAAGAGCTGAAGCGACTAAAGTAGCAGCAACGCCCTTAGCAATTCTTTTTTTTGCCATAGTGTCCTCCTAAGTTTGTTTGGGGATAATCTCAATCGTGAGTTTCCCCTGTTTAATATGGAAGTCACCCATTTAGTGTGGGTTTCTCCCTTGAGAGCATTAAAGCCCCCTGTGAGAACCGTTAAGTCCTCGTTTGAAGTTCCGAAAGAACCTCCGAGTGAGCAAGCACTTCGTTATAAATTGTTATAATAGTAACCACTCACCCCCTTTTGAGAGTATCCACTCCCATAATGCTTACGTAAACATTAGCGTAAGCTTAATACGCTATGGGAAATTTGCACCGACAGATTTTAGAAAATTTTCACATTCACTTTTTTTAAGACGATTTTCGTCTTTGCTAACTTTAAGCCGCAGTTGTGATGTTTTAATCTTCCGAAAAGGGAAGTTCTTTAAATACAGATTGTTCTTGTAGCATATCTGTATCTCATAACCGCCCACCCTGCCGAGAACGAGCGGTGATTGTATTTGGGATATGAGGATTTTAAGAAAATCCGACCGAATACAACCACCATTTTGTTAAAGGATAATCTGCAAGAACGTCTTCTCAAAGTCCTTTAACTTACCTATGGTAAATAGGTTGCCGTGCTTTTCTTTTACAGAAAAAGGTGTTTTAAGCGTTCGCCAAATCCGTTTTGTTTTATGTATCATAACTTCAACCGCACACTTGTCAAAGATTATGACATTTTATTCAAAATTTCATCCTACTTACAAAAAACGAAAACTTTTTTTGTGCAAGATTAACAACGACATTTTTTAGCGTTGTTTAATTGTGCTTTTTTGACTTGTTTATTTGTGTATTAAGCACAAGTTCCAAGGTAATATTCAACACTTATATACGTTAGGTATTGTAACATATTCACAAAACATAGTAAAGAGTAAAAAAATTTTTTGTAGGAATAACTATATTAATTTTGTTTCTTTTGTGCAAGTTGTCGAAGTGAAATTTGTAACTATTTTCTTAGAAAATATTTTTGTAATTTATTAATAAAATTTAGGTAAAAAATCAACAATAATTTAATATTCTTAACAAAAAATCAATATATTACGAAAACTTTTTTAGTAAGTATTTTTATTATACAATAAAAAAATGCTCATAACAAGCATTTTTTTAATTTTAAAAACGACTGAAAATCAGTACTTTTATGATATATTTTCCGCAACTTTCTTTCTTGCAATTTCTGCATCTTTATTTTTGCGGACTTTAATAACCTTAAGACGAGAAAATTCCTCACGTTCTTTTTCTTCAAGACTTTCTGTAATAAACTTAACCTGTTCTTGGAAACGAGGGATGAGAATATTTTTCAACGCATTAGCACGCATTTGTGCTTTTTTAATAGATGTCGAAAGGCGATAAATGGAATTTTCAATCTCCGCAAGTGTGATTGTAATCTGTTTAACTTTGTCAAATTTTATAAAAGCTGTGTCAAGTTCGGAGTTGGACATATAAAACCCATAACAAATTTTCGGCGTTTTACGGTCGGATTTAAGCATTGGCACTTCAACACCCATAACACTTTTTGTAGAAACTTCAATACTGTTTTCAATTGGAACAGCTCTTGAAATTTGGTCGATTATCCCAAGTGTGATGTTAGCGTCTTGCAAAGCGGTATATGCCTCTTCATAAGTCTGTTCAATAACACCGCGAAGAGATTTTGCTGCCTCCATATTCTGCATTAGCTCTCTGATTAACACATTACGTTTTCTGTCTAAAAGGTCATAACCCATTTTTGACATTTGCAGGGATTTTTTTGCGTTCATTAAATTCGCCTTAGTGGCAAAAACTTGTTGTTGCATTGGCAAATTCACCTCAATTATCCGTTATTTTCATTTTCAACAATCTCTTCAATTTCGGGATTTGCAGGAGCGGAAGTTTCTTCAAGCACATCATATTTCGATGACAAAATTACAAGGTCAACTCGGCGATTTTGAGCCATACCATCTTCGTTATAACTACCGTCCTCTTTGTAATTTTCTGCAAGAGGGCGACTGTCCCCAAAGCCGACACAAGACATTTTATATTCTTCAATCCCGGCAAATTCTTCAAAAATCATTACAACGCTTGCCGCTCTTGCATTGGATAAATCCCAGTTTGAACGATAATAAGAATTGGAAATGGGGCGTGGGTCGGTATGCCCCTCAATGCGTATATAGTTCGGCAATTCTTTTATCATTTCGCCAATCCTAATCAAAGTGTCTTGATTTTCAGGTAAAATAACAGCCTCACCCGTGTCAAAAAGTGCTGTTTCTGACAACGAAACAACCAGTCCACGCTCGTCAATATGTGTCCCGATAAGATTACTCAACCCCTCTTCGGCCGCATAACTCCGCAAATGTTCCTGTAATTTTTCCAATTCAATTCGCTCTAAATCCATTATATTTCCGTCAGAACTGGCTATTTCCAAACTCTCGGAAACATTCTCAAACAATGCCGGGTCAAGCCCGACACCCTCCGGGGGTTCAAGCCCGTCGCCCTCTTTATCACCGGTTTTATCCTCAGTCATATACCCTCTAAACTTCAACGCAACCTCTGACGCCTTATCTTGGTCAACCTGTGATATAGCAAAAAGTGCTATAAACAATGCCAACAACAACGTCATTAAATCTGAATAAGGCAATAACCAAGCTTCCCCTGCCTCTTCTTCGTGATGATGTTTCTTCTTCAATTTTTTACCTCTCAACACTCTTTACGAAATATAGATTTCTCACTGTTCTCTATTTCTTTTTAGGGAATTACACTCCCCACTATATGATATATAGATACGGCTTTTTTCTTTTTTTCTTTTCTAATATTTTTAGAAAATATTTATCCTAAAGGTTCTCTATTTCTTTTTTTCTTTTCTTTTCTAATATATTTAGGGTATATTCACCCTAAAGGTTCTCTATTTCTTTTTTTCTTTTCTTTTCTAATATATTTAGGGTACATTTATCCCAAAGGTTCTCTATTTCTTTTTTCTTTTCTATCCTTTTTAGGACATATTCACCCTAAAGGTTCTCTATTTCTTTTTAGGGAATTACACTCCCCACTATACTATATATAAACACGGCATTAATAGTTTTACTCATATATTATCTTTAACGCCGACTTAAATCATATTCCATTTCGCTTTCATATCTGCCTTTAAGTAATTTAACAACTTCTTTTCTTCCGAAATTACCCACAAGCACAGGTGCATAAAGAGGAAAAAAGAGCTCATCTTTTTGAACAGGTTGCAGTTTCTTTTTTATAATTAGCTGTGATTGTTTTTGCGGTGCAAATCTATTATATTCCTCACGGTCTACCTTAATATGTTGTTCCCACAACATACCATTATGGTCTGTAAATCTACAATCTACGGCATATTTCAAAGACACCTCGTTAAATATCTTTTCAACTGCATAAATTTCTGCAAGATATTTTTTCCCTGTTATACGCAACTTAATAGGAAAGTAAATACATCTTTTTACATAAACAAAAAAAGCAAAAGCACTAACTAATATAAAAATCACAATAAATAATATTTGTACTTTTTTCGCCCATTCGGGTCCGTCATCTGCATATTGCCAAAAATTAAAAGCTTTGCCTATCAGCCAAAAAACACCTAACAATACGACAGCGAAAATGAATTGCAGAATGTTGTTTAGTATAAATCTAATTAGCAATTTAAAGAGCCATTTAAAAAATTTCACCACATATTACCTTAATATTGACTTAAATCATAATCAATTTCGCTTTCAAATTTGCCTTTAAGTAGTTTTATAATTTCTCTTTTGCCGTATTTACCCACAAGAATGGGGACATAAACAGGATAAGCAAGCTCTTCACTTTGAACAGAATTCTTTTTAAGGCTTAACGATAATGCTGATTGTTTTTTCGGAGCAATTTGGTTATATTTCAATCGACTTACATTAATTCGTCGAGTTTGCATTTCCCCGCCATTATCGGTAAAATTACAAATAAATGTATATTTATTTGACGAACCATCAAATTTCTTTTCAACTTCATAAACTTTCGCAAGGTATTTAGTCGCAGTTCTTCGGAATTTTAAGGGATAATATATAAACCTTATAGGTATGTAAAGAATAACCAATAAAAGACCTGCTAAAATAGCCAAAGAGAAAAGTATACTCAAAATCATTGCTAAGATATTGCCGTTATCAGCTTCACTGTCAACAAAAGTAATCAATTGAATGAGTAAGCCGATACCTAAAATTATGAAATATTTAATTAATTTCTTTTGTACAAAATTAACAATAAACTCACGTATTTTGTCAAGATTTTCATTTAAGTTGTGTGAAATTTTAATTCAGAAAACCTCCGCAAAATATACTTTAATATTTACTTAAATCATAATCAATTCTACGTTCATATCTACCTTTAAGTAATTTAACAACTTCTCTTTTGCCGTATTTGCCAACAATAATAGGCACATACACATAATCTGTAAGCTTATTTTTTTCCGCTTTGAAACTGAGAATAAACCAAGGTTCCTTTTTCGGAGCAAATTTATTATATTTCCAACGAGTGACTTTAACAGAACGTATTTGCTCTTCTGTGCCTTTATCTATAAATCTGAGGGTAATTGTATATTTATTACTATCAAGCTTTTTCTCAACTTCATACACTTCGGCAAGATATTTTTCGGCAGTTTTCAGAAATTTTATAGGATAATATATAAAGACTACAGGCAAAGCAATAATTATAAATATAATATTACAGGCAAATATTATTGCAAAAAAACAAAGTACAAATCCTGCTAAATAATTTTTTCCTACAGCTGCGTAGTAAATATCCTCAATAAAATAACTGAATACAAAAAACACAATCTCTGCAACAGTAATAAATACCGTTTTATCTAAAGGTTTTGAAAGCAACTTGCGTATTTTTTCAAAATTTAACTTTTTAATTCGGAAAACCTCCAAATCTTAAACACACAAATTACACTTTACAAATACAACAGTTCCTGAAATAGACCGCCCCAAGATAGCCCCTCTCCGAGATAGCACCCCTGCACCCTCTATCTTTTGTCCATAAGTTTCTTTTGCATTTTAGTGGGAATCATAGCAATAAGGGCATCTCTGATTGTCATAGGGTTAACACCTTTTTGAATTTGAACAACGCCCACTAATACCATATTCATAACTGCAACTTCTTCTTTGGATTTTACTTTGAGTTTGTTTGCGAAAGGACCCCAAACAACGTAACCTGTGAAGATACCGAGAATTGTCGCCATAAAAGCGGCGGCGATAGCGTGTGACATTTCTTCTGTGTCGTCAAGGAAAGACATTGCGGCAATAAGCCCGAACACCGCACCCAAAACGCCCAAAGTAGGTGCGTAAGCACAGGCTTGGGCAAATACACTTGCCCCTGTTGCGTGACGTTCTTCAAGAGCGGAAATTTCATTTTCCATAATTTCCACTATCTCGTCTTGTGCGATACCGTCAACCAACATCTGCAACCCTTTTGCAAAAAAAGGATTTTCAATGCCGCCGATATACCCCTCCATTGCAACAAAGCCGTCTTGACGAGCTTTTTTTGCCGCCTCAACTATCATATTGATAGTATCTTCGTGTTTGGGGATAGCGGTTTTCGTGAATACTATCTTAAAAAGCTTGCCGACTTCTTTAAGCTGTGAACCGGGGAAAGCAATGACTATACAAGCAACTGTACCTGCAAGAATAATAAGTAACGCCGCAGGGTTATTAAATGCAGAAAGTTTAACGTGTTTAAAGTGCATTGCACCCAAAACCGCACCCACACCTATTGCAAGACCTATAAAGGTCGAAATTTCAGGACCTTTTTTCACTTTTACTCTCCTCTGTTATGAAAATCTTGTAAGAAACTCTCGGTTCACCATTCTAAGCTGTTATGATAAGTTTTTCCGACATAATAGATTTTTTCAATATTTTTTTATTTAAAATATATTTTAGCATACTATCGCTGACAATGCAAGGTTTTTTATTAAGAAATTATTGGTTTGTAATAATAACATCTAAATTTCTTCTGATTTAATTTTATATTTTGAAAATGCTTTTTCTATGCTTATAAACGGCGGCATAATATAAAATGACAAAAAGAATATAATCATAACAACAAGGGAAAAAACAGACATAACAAAAGAAAGCCCTGTGCAAATTGCAATAATTCCGGTTAAAATAAAACTCTTGTTTCTAAAATCTTTTGCAATCTTTTTCTTGTCATATTTATTTTGCTCTTCCTCGGAGAAAGTGTTAAATCCTGTTATCATTTTAACAACTTTTTCGTCCGACTGAAAACACAGTACTGCTATAATCAAATTTCCCGCAAGAATAACAATAGACATTATTATATCGTGATTCATTTAAATCAACTCTTTTTTATATACTTTTCAATCATCTTCTCGTCAATACGGTCTAATTCGGAAACAGGCAAGCTTGACAGCAACTTCCAACCGAGGTCGAGAGTTTCTTCAATAGTACGGTTCTCTTCAAAATCCTGTTTTAAGAATTGTTGTTCAAAAGCAACACCGAAACGCATATACGCCTTGTCAATCTCACTCAATTCCTCTTCACCGATAACAGCCGCAAGGGAACGTGCGTCTTGAACTTTTGCATAAGAAGAGAATAATTGGTTTGCAACATCGGAATGGTCGCTACGAGTAAACCCTTCACCGATACCGTCTTTCATAAGACGAGAAAGTGACGGCAAAACAGCAATAGGCGGATAAACACCCGTTTGTTCAAGGTTACGGTCAAGTGTAATCTGTCCCTCTGTGATATATCCCGTCAAGTCGGGGATTGGGTGAGTAATATCATCATTGGGCATAGTAAGAATAGGAATTTGAGTAACAGAACCTGTTGCACCCTCAATAATCCCTGCTCTTTCATATAAAGACGCAAGGTCGGAATATAAGTAACCGGGGAACCCTTTACGCCCGGGAATTTCCTGCTTTGAAGAGGAGAATTCACGCAAAGCCTCACAGTAAGAGGTAATATCCGTCATAATAACGAGAATGTGCATACCTTTTTCATATGCCAAATATTCCGCAACAGTCAACGCACAACGAGGTGTTAAAATACGTTCGATAATCGGGTCATTTGATTTATTCATAAACATTACAACGTTGGAAATTGCACCGCTTTCCTCAAAGGAACGTGTAAAATAATCCGCAACGTCATTTTTAACGCCCATTGCCGCAAAAACTATACCGAATTTAGTATTTTCCGCATCAGCACCTGTAATTTTAGCTTGACGCACAATCTGCACCGCAAGTTTATTATGGGAAAGTCCCGAACCCGAAAAAATAGGCAACTTCTGCCCCCTGATTAATGTAATAAGACAGTCAATTGCAGAAACACCCGTTCTGATATAGTTACGAGGATATGTTCTTGAAACAGGATTAAGGGGTTGACCGTTAATATCCGCATATTTTTCCGGATAAATATCCCCCAAACCGTCAATAGGTCTGCCTGCACCGTTAAACACACGTCCCAACAACTCAGTTGACAACGGCATCTCCAGAGGTTTCCCTGTAAATGTCGTTCTTGTATTTTTCAAAGAAACACCTTTTGTTCCCTCAAAAACCTGTAAAATTGCCCTGTCGCCTTGAATTTCAACAATACGTCCCAAACGTTCCGTTCCGTCATCAAGCTTAATCTCGGCAACTTCATCATATCCTATCCCTGTCACATTTTCCAATGCAATCAAAGGTCCGTTTATCTGTGAAAGTCCTAAATACTGTAAGCTCATCTTTTTCCCTCTCTTTTTTTCCTCTCAACGCCCATTGCTAAATATTGATTTTACCCTGCTCACCATTTCTTTTTAGGGTACGATTATTTTCACTTGTTATATTGATTTGTTTTAAAGGTTTATGCTTTTTTGTATATCTATAAATCAAAACCCATATCCAATCATTGAAATTGTCGGGCATAACTATTTTCCCTCGCATACAACCAAACTGAAAAGGCGGTCTGAGAGTTTCCTTTCAAACTCCACCATAAGTCCAAACCGAACCTGTACTTTCTCCGACTTTTTTTGCTGTTGATATAATAAAATCTGTATGGTCAGTCGTCCAATTTTTATCCCAATCTCTATAATGCGAATGAGTGTAAGTGCTAACTTCCATAGATTTTTTATGTTTTTCTTTTACATATGAAAGAAATTCAATAAGCTTGTCAATTTCTTCAATAGTACAAGTAAGTGTAACCTCTTTTAGGCTATACGGTGTTTCAAGTTCTTCATTGTCTATGGGAAAACCATTGCCTATCATACTCTTACCTTTCAACACCAATTACTGAATATTGATTTTACCCTATTTACCATTTATTTTTAGGGTGTGATTATTCTTATTGCCCCTTGCTATAATATATTCAACAAAATAACTACTCCGACAAATAAACCAAGGCAAAATCCGATTTTAAGGCAATACTTAACTGTTACGGTCTGAAATTCTTCGGTGTTAACAGAAAAATATTTTTTCATAAACGCAACCATAACTGCTCCTTTAATTAGATTTAACCCACTTCTCAACAACCTCCGAAAATTCAGGGGTAACAGGCAGAGAATGTTCGCCGTTCAGTCTGTAAACCGTTCCTGCAACATTATCAATATCCGAGTGGTCTATAAGCTCGTCTTTTATACCGATTACTGCAGAAACCTTTGACTTGTCAAGTTTATACATATATCTTTCAAACAAAGCCTTATATTTTGCCATATACTCGTCATTTACTTCAAAAACATCACATTTCGGCAATGTTTCCCAAGGTTTAAAGCAAGGATTTTTTAAAAGAACAGGTACATTTAATTCTGCCCCTAAGCAATACGCCCAAAAACCTCCAAGACTGTGTCCGAAGATTTTAGGTCTTATAACGCCGTCCTCATCTGCAGCTTTTCCTTTTATATGCAAGCCGTTTTCCGCGTTAAATCTGAAATTAACAAGCATATCAAACAAATAAGAATATATATCGTCAGGTGACATAATATCATAGTCAAATTGGGGTGAGATAACAAATTCGCCGCAATTAAGCTGTTTTAATATCTCAAACCCCGCATTATTCGCAAAACCGACATATCCGTGAATATTTAATATCAAAATAACACCTCAATATACCGCTGATTATAAATTTCTCCAAGCGGCATTTGCATCAAGTAACTCGTCAAGTTTTTGTTCAATATCAAGCTCATATTCGTCAAACATTTCGGGTTTATCGTTTGGAATATCATATTTAACTTTAACTATTTTATCCATAAGTCCTGTTGCAAGTATAACAGAAACAGGAACATTTTCCGCAAGCAATTCTTTAGATTTATTATAAAGTTTGAGGATAAGCCCCATCATACGGAATTGTTTTTGAAGAGGAACATAGGTGTCGTCTTTATGATAGGCATTTTGCTGTAAAAATCCCACACGAACAACCTTAGCAATCTCAATTACTATTTTTTGGTCGTCGGGAAGTACATCCGCACCTATCAATTTAACAATTTCCATAAGTCGGTTTTCTTCAATGAGGATATTGGAAACCTGTTGACGATAATCCAAGAATTTAGGGTCAACTTCTTCATTATAAAAATCTTTTAACTCATCCATATATTCGGAATAAGACTGCAACCAGTTTACAGCGGGATAGTGACGTGCATATGCGAGAGATTTATCCAAAGCCCAAAAACACCTTACAAAACGCTTTGTATTTTGTGTAACAGGTTCGGAGAAATCGCCTCCTTGGGGGGAAACAGCACCGATAATGGTAACACTGCCCTCTTTATGAACGCCGTTAAGCGGTTCAACATATCCCGCTCTCTCATAGAATTCAGAAAGACGAGAGGGAAGATATGCCGGGAAACCCTCTTCTGCGGGCATTTCTTCAAGACGTCCCGAAATCTCACGCAAAGCCTCAGCCCAACGAGAGGTCGAGTCCGCCATTATAGCAACGTGATAACCCATATCACGATAATATTCCGCAAGTGTAATACCTGTATAAACAGAAGCTTCACGAGCCGCAACAGGCATATTTGAAGTATTTGCAATAAGTACTGTACGCTCTTTAAGCTCACGTCCTGTACGAGGGTCAACCAATTCACCGAACTCCGTAAGAACCTGTGTCATTTCATTACCGCGTTCGCCGCAACCGATATAAACAATCAAGTCAGCATCACACCATTTTGCGAGTTGGTGCTGTGTCATAGTTTTACCCGTACCGAAACCGCCGGGAACTGCCGCAGTACCGCCTTTTGCAATAGGAACAATACTGTCGATAATACGTTGCCCCGTAATCAAAGGACGATTAATGGGGATACGTTTTTTGATAGGACGAGCTTGACGGATAGGCCATTTCTGTGAGAGTGTCAAGTCGTGTTGTTTACCCGAAGAATCCTCAATTGTAACTACTTTTTTATCTATTGTGTATTCACCGTCGGGAGCAACCCATACCACTTTACCCGCAGGTAACATCGGTGAAAGCATACATCTGTGTTCAATAGAAGGTGTTTCGGGACAGGTTGCATATATCCCACCGGGAGCAAGTTTATCTCCAACTTTAACTTTAACAGTAACATTATATTTAACATCAAGGGGTAAAGGCGAAACCTCTAAACCCTCTGCAATAAACGCACCGCACATTTCCGCAATTTTACGCAACGGACGTTCAATTCCGTCAAAGATATTGTTCATAATACCGGGAGCAAGCAAAACGCTCATAGGTGCTCCGGTACCCTCAACAGGTTCTCCGACTTGCATACCTGTTGTAACCTCATAAACTTGAATTGTGGTAAATTCCTCGGTAATACCGATAACTTCACCGACAAGTCTGTTTTTACCGACATAAACCATTTCCAACATTGAGAAATCTTTTGTGTCTTTAATTTTTACAACAGGTCCGTTTACAGAATAGACAGTATTCAAAATACGTCCCTCCAATATAGTAAATCTTGTTGACATTAAAATGAACTCAATGTCAACGCTCGCCGGCTAACGCCGTCGCACGACCGATTTTCGGCGGTAACAATAAATCTTGCCGGTATAAAATAAATTAAATGTCAACGCTCGCCGAGAACCGGCAACAACAGCCACTCCGTCCTAATGATAAAAAACAGAACGACTATACCTAACTTAATTTATAATTCTTGCTGAAATTGCGTTTTTGTTCAGCCAAAGCTTGGTCTAAGGAGAAATTTTCAATAAATGAACCGTTTCTCAAAGAAAATCCGCCGATTTTAATATCAGAATCAATCTCAATAGGCACTTTTATTTCTCTTTTGAGATTTTCTATTAATGCTTTGTCTTTTTCAGATATCAAAACAACCATTTCGTCTGTAATTTTCGCATTTTTAATACCGTTAAGAAGATAGTCCTTGTATTCGGGAGATTTTGAAAATTCCACAACTCTTTCTTCCAACTGATTAAATATATCTTCAACAATATGCTCACGGTAAATGAGTATCCTGTGGTGACATTCACTCTCATTAAGTGTTATATTTTTCATATATTCAGAAGTCACCGCTCTGACAGCACTTTGAATTCTGTCAAATGCTTTATTATACGCTTTATCTTCAGCCTCTTTAACAAGCTTTTGTGCCTGTTTTTCAGTTGCCTCTTCCAATTCGGAAATTTTCACGTCAATTCGGGCATTAACGTCCTGTTCAAAACGAGAAAGTTTTTCCTTTTCTATTACCTGTGTATCTGCCACTTGTTTGCTCACCCCGCCTCGGTCAATTGACGACAGATAAATATATCCGCCTGTTTTAACAATTGGCTTTTTTTATTTTTATATAGCTTTTTTATACCGCAGAGGTATCAATAAATAATAGTTGTATAACACTTACTATATCTTAATACCCACAGCCTCCTGAACATATCTTGCCATAGTTTCCGAAATTTGAGAAGTGCCGTGACGGTCGGGTATTTCAAGAATTAAAGGTGTTTTGCGGTTCAGTTTAATATCATAAACAATATCGTGACAACTTTCAACCAATTTCTCCGTTATCAAAACAACTGCAACAGATTTATCTCTGATAACAGTATCGAGAGCATTTTTAACGTCCTCTTTTTCGTGGACAATAACACCCTCAATACCCGATAAACGCATACCCATTAAAGTATCTACATTATCACTGATTAAAAATAATTTCATTTTTCCCTCTTTTCTCAAAGGAATATCTTTCCGAAAATTAAAGTTTGTTTACGATAAGGAAAGAGATAAGGAAGCCGTAAAGTGCAACACCTTCGCCCAAAGCAACGAAAATCAAAGATTTTGAGAAAGATTTGGGGTCTTCTGCACTGGCACCGATAGCCGCGGGAGCTGCACCTGCAACTGCAATACCGCAACCGATTGAACCGATACCTGTTGCAATACCTGCAGCAAGATAAGCTAAACCTTTACCTGTTGTGAAAACTTCCGCACCTGTGTCACCCTCTGCAGCAAGAGCCACAAGTTCGCCCACAGGCATTATTGTCCCCAAAACCAAAATTGCAAAACAGGAAACAATATTCCAAATTAACGCGGTTTTTGCTTTTGCAAGACCTTTTTTCTTTTGATATGCTCCGATAAAAGGTACGCTGATTAATGCTACTCCCATTAAAGGAAGTAAAAGGATTTCTAAGGTGTTCATAATTTTTCTCCTTATTCATTTTTTCGTCTTTATGACGTAGTTTTATTAATAAATTTTTTTAGGTCTTTATCAAACGTAAAGACTTCGTATTTATTTGAATATGCACATAATACACAGTCAACAAAATCCAATTTTGTAGCTTTATATATTGTTAATGCTTTATTCAAAATCACATTATATTCAAATATTGAAATAAATTTCAAAAGAATATTTGCAACAGTTACTCTGTCTAAAGAGTAATTTTTTGTCATAACATATATAACTTCTGCAATGACTTCAGGCAAAATAAGAAAATTAAAATCTTGCTTAATTAATTCGCCTACTTGTTTTGCTTGTTCAATGTTATCCTTTAAAAGATACCGCAATACAGCATTAGTGTCAAGAATCACGCCATTCTTTTTCATTGAACTTTCTCCATTTTTCTACAGCGGCATCAGCCCAAGCATCTTTTTCAAAAGGGATTTTTGATGGGTCTGCGGCATAATTAAAAACTCCCATTAATTCGTCAACTTTTTGTGCTCTTGATTTTTCTTCCCAAGTTTGTTCTGTAGGCTCAATAATTTTAACAGACGTTCCGTCAATTATAAGCTCTGCGTTGTCGCTGTAAACAGAATGTTCAAGAATTTCTTTAAGCTTTTTTATCTTTATAGCCATAGCCCTACACCCCTATTCTATCGCCGTTTCATATTTAACCTTAACGGGGCTGAATTTATGACCGTCACCTTCATAGAAACGTGAGAACATCTCGTAAAATTCAAGACGTAATACTTGAATACCGACGATTAAACCTTCCATACCTATTACAAAGATATTACCTAAGACAACAACTATGGGGTTCGCTCCGCCGTTTTCCGCACCTGCAAGGAGCATTACAACGCTCATCATACCTGCGTGAGAAAATACAAAGCCGCCTATTCTTATGAATGAAAGCGTGTTGGTTGCATACCCCAACATAAATTCAAACACTTCAAAGAAGTTTGACGCAATGAAATCCCCGACACCGCCGTGCATTTCAAACTTTTCGTGTTTCAAAGCGGCTGCAAGGGGTTCACGGAAGAACATTACAATAACAGGGAGTACTATTAAACAAAGAATATAAGGCAAAGTCATAAGCTTAATATCAGCAAACAAAGGAATGATAAAACCGGCAAGCAGAGCGGAAAAGAACACAAACCCCGCAATACCGTTATTACTGAACAATGCCGATTCGTAATTCTTCTTTTTCAGTTGCAAGACAATATTCAGCATAATAGTAGTCAAAATAATCGTAATACCTATAGCAATTGCCGCCATTAATATAAAATTAGTTTCGTGCATTACTTCAATAGGTTTATGCCCCCAACCGATAGCCTCATAAACAGGGTCTAATGCCTCTTCAAATCCAAACAGCGAGCCGTACATAAACCCGAAAAACATACTGGAAATACCCGCTCTTGTAAGGATAGCGCCTAAAGGATTTTTTGACTTTTTATATATCAATGCTCCCAAAAGTGATACTATAAAACCTTGCCCCAAGTCACCGAACATTATACCGAATATAATAGTATAGGTAACGGCGACAAAACTTGTGGGATTAAATCCGCCGTATGACGGTAAACCGTACATTTCAACAAACATTGTGTAAGGTCGTGAAAACCTGTTGTTTTTGAGTTTTGTGGGCGGTTCAAAAACATCTCCCTGTTTCGGCTGTCGTATGACAACTTCAACAGAGGGTAAATCTTCAAGTTCTTTTGAAAGCTTGCCGATTTCCGCTAAAGGCACAAAACCCACGAGATAAAAAGCATCTTTGATTGTAACAACTTTACTTCGCAAGAGGAAACTGTCGTAAAGGAATTTCAGTTGACAATAAATCTGATTTATCTTTTTGAAGTTATGCTCATTAAAGTATTCACGAGTGTTTGTAACGAATGTATAACGCTCATAACTTGTTGCAATCATTTGTTTCAGTCTTGTAATCTCACTCTCCGGTTCTTCCGAGATATAATCCGGAATACGGATACGTTCAAAATACAATTGATTAAAGATATTATCTATTTTTTTTGCATACTCATTGGGAACAAAATATATTCCCCAATGATAAGCCGCATCGGTATCATAAATAATAAACTGAAACAACTCGTCTTGATAGAACTCAAGCTTAGGAAAGTTTTCAATAGGGAGTTTACCGAAACGAATTTTGATATTCTCCATTGCAAACATATCCGAAAGGTTGACGTTTAAGTCTTTTAAGTGTTCAAGGAGTTCGAGAGTATGTCCTCTTTCTTGCATTATCTGACGACATTCTACACGTTCTGCGTTAATTTCCTCTAATTGCTGTGAGGCAAAATTGATATATTTCTCAATATCCTCCAAAGACATATTTTCAATGTCTTTAGGTACTTCCGTTTTGTGGAGTTTATATCCTTTACCGAAATGTATTGAGAGAAGTTTTTTAAGTACGTTTTTATAAGGGTTGGTATCGGTTAATTTTGAAAAGAGTTTTGAAATATCACTTTTTTCTATACCTCCTGCACCGCCGGCACTCCCTGAACCATCTGCCCCTCCTGAAGCCTCGCTCTCAATAGCCCTATCTGCCTCTTCAATGTGGAAACTGCCGCTTTTAACGCACCGATTTATCGCCTCGTCAAGTTGGTCTTTAAATCCAACCACATTGACGTACATCATTTTCTCTATGCCCAACCGTTTCACTTCCGTTCACGATAGTATAATTTTTAATTGTAAATTATTAATTCTTCAAGGTAGCTTTGAGGTTTTTCATAACGAATACCCTCAATTATAAGAATAATATTATTTATCTCAACTTCAAGAAGATACATTGCACAATAGAGTGACACAGCGGCACTTTGAGAAGTCGCCAATGCTCTCTTGGACATTCTCGAACGAAGTCTTGATAACTTATTTTCAAAATATATAGCCTCAAACTCTTTCATACCCTCAAGTCCTTTACCGTAAGAAGTCTTAGAAAGGACTTTCATAAAAGTGTCAATATTGGGAGCAGTTAAAAGAGCTTGTTCTGTTTCCGTTGAAAGTCTGCCTTTAACGGCAAGGATATTTTTCAGCATATCCTCTTCACTCATTTTAAAATACTCTTTCATACGATATATATTGATAATATTAATAAGGTCTGATTGTACTTTAAAGATATTGAGTAACTGATTTCTGTCCTGCCCTTTAAAACCTTTATTTGCAAGTTCATAAATATAATTCTGATAGTAAGAACGCAATTTCATTTCACATTCGGTAAAATCAACCTGACCGTTTTCAAGCACAGTAACATCTTTGATTATATCGTGATATATCGAGCCTTTCAAACCGCTTAAAAGTTGATTGAAATCCTTTGCTTTCGCCAAATTAATTAAATCAAAAGAGGCTTTTTTTATAAGATAAG
>JAISIJ010000369.1 GCA_031262245.1 Oscillospiraceae bacterium
AATCGATTTATTTTTCAGAATTAAAAAATTCTGAGGGAACAACACCAGACGATGTATATAATTACATTGAAAAAAATAATTATAATAAATTTGCAGATTTATTACTCGAACTTTATAAAAGTTCTGACATACATCATAGAATTAATGAAGTATGGGAAAATAATAAAAATGAAAACAAAGATATTAAACAATTAGCTATTCTTGCTATTATGAAATTTGTTATGCAAATAAATTTAGAATTTAATGAAATGTTAGATTTACTCGAATTAGATTATGCGATACTATCGAAATATAATAGTGAGTTGATAAAAGAGTTTTTTGATGTTAATGCAGATGACGATGTTAAAATACGCTCATCAGTTATTGCAAAAGAAATTTTATATAATATTATTGGTTTAGAAGATTTAATAACTACAATGACTGAATTAGTAAAACAAGCCGGAGAAAGATGTCAAATAAATATAAAATATGGAGAATTTATAAAAAATTTGGTTTCGCATTCACATTTTTATAATTTTAAAAATAAGCCAGAAGCCGGTTGCCTAATCCTAAAATTTTATAATGATATTAGAAATGTTGAATCTTGTAAAGACAATCATTTTTTCTGGGTTCAATATGCTTCAGTTTGTATAGATTTATGCGAATTTCAAGTAGCTAATACATGTTTAGATAATGCTTATAATATGTCCAAATCTATCCCGAGTTTTGTCCCATATCAAATAGACACCACTAAAGCACGTCTTAAATTAGAAAAAATATTATTTAACATTAATAGTGGAGATAAATATAATTCAGAGGAGGTAATAGATATTATTACTGAAGCAACAAAATTATTAACAAAAAATATAGACCACCCGGATAATAATGTAAATTATGTATTTAGGTTGGCGTTAAAGTTTACTGATATTTTTGATAACTATAAAGAAGATTTTGATAAAAGGCAAAAATCAATTTTTACTGAAAAAATAGTACTATTGGTAAAACTAATGAAAACACATCAAGATAAAATAGGATTTAATACTAAGTGGATAGAAAAATTAGAAGCTTGTAAATTTTAGCATTATAAAAATAACAAAAATGGAGCGAATGGAGCGGTTTTATTTATCTTAAAAATGGTAATATAGCCGGAAAAATGGAAATGAAAGAGTTAGATTTATAAACAAAGTAAATAAATGAAAAATAATAAAGTAGGAGAAACAAATGAGTAAAAATGTTCTGTCTCTTTTTTTGAGCGTGATGGGCTAGACCTTGGATTTGAGGGGAATTTTGATATTCTTAAAACGGCTTATAATCCTAAAATAAATAAAATTTGGAAATGCACAAAAGGGAAAAATTCCGAATGGGTACACTTGCCTAAAACGAAATTTAATACTGTATTTGCAAACGATATACAACAGGCAACCCAAATTGCTTGGACAAATTACTTTTCTCATAAAGGAATAAATTTTGATGTATATCACCTTGACAGTATTGTAAATTTAGTGAAACGTCAACAAATGGGGGAAGATATATTTCCTCAAAATATTGACGTTGTTATAGGTGGATTCCCCTGTCAAGATTTCTCAGTTGCAGGAAAAAGGTTAGGTTTTAATTCCAATTGAATTCAGAAGTAAACCATATGAGTCTTATTTGTCTGAAGTCGTGGTAACACATTATCCACGTTATAGCAATCCGGTTGGAACAGTTACTTTACCGACGTATTTTGTTGCTGATTTAGGCGATTTACAAGATACAAATTGTGTAAATATTAAGTGGAATTGCTATATAATTGATTTTTATATTGTTAACATAAACAACAAAAAATCGGTCAGTTGACCGATTTTTTTGTTGTATGATTTGGTTGATTAATTTGAAAACTGTTTTACTGCGATATTAATCACAAAAAATTTGTTAACCTTTTTGCTTTAGTTTTTCAAATTGCAATTTTTACTCTTCGGTTAATGTTTTACTATTCAGCAATTTATATTTAATCAATGCAAATTCGATTACGTTAACAACATTATCCTCGTTCAAATCGGCTGCGGCAAGCAGTTCTTCCGAGAACAAGGCACCGCTGTGAACAATTTTTGCCACGATGACTACATCAACTATTCCCACTTCGTCATCACGGTCAATGTCGCCGTAAACTTCCTGCGTCTTGTCAATCGGAATGAAAGGAATGTCTTCTGATTTTGCACGTTGCTCTGCATATGAACCTGTGTAGCTGTAAATAATCAAGTTTTTACTGCCGTAAAATGCTCCTTCGCCGATTCTCGTTTCCGGATTCATTATCGTTAAAGACGTAAGCGAAGTGCAGCCGCCGAATGAACCACCACCGGAAGAACCTTCATACATACTCCCATAGATATGTGTAACACTTGCCGGAACAACCACAGACGTCAGTGATGTACAATTGCCGAATGACATCACATCAATAACCGTAACGCTGTCCGGAATTGTTATATCAGTAAGCAAAGTGCAATTGGCAAAGGCACTATCTAATATTCTTGTAACGGTATCGGGAATAACATATCCACCTGCTAAGCCTTTCGGATAAGCAAGAATATCGGTAAAATCTTTATTAAATAAAACGCCGTCAATGTCTGCAAAATCGGGATTATCATCATCAACATTTATCTCGGTCAATGCCGGACAACGGATAAATATCTCGCCTGCACTACTCTCCGGTGCAAATCCTGTTTTAGTAAGTCCGCTGCCGATTGTTATGGAGGTGAGCATCGGACATCTGCCGATTGAATAATTCATTTCCGTAACGCTGTCCGGAATAACCAAAGAAGTAAGCAAATCACACCGATTAAACGCAAAATAGCTGACTTCCGTAACACTGTCCGGAATCACATAATCGCCGGATTTTCCACCCGGAAAGATAAGGAGTTCTGTAAGGTCTTTGTTGAACAAAACACCGTCAACGCTTGCATAGTTCGTGTTATCTTCGTCAACATTTATTTCTGTAAGCGAAGTGCAATTCTGAAACGCATCTCCGATAAAGGTAACATTTTTCGATATTGAAATTTCCGTAAGTGAAGTGCAATCTCTAAATGCATCTGAAATAATTTCGGTTAAATGCTCGGGTATATTTATTGATTTAAGTAAAGGACAATCTCCTAAAAAACCGGGGTTCATTTTTTCAAGACTGTTGGGAATATTTATTGAAACCAATGAATGACATTCATAAAACGCATAGTTGCCTATTTCGGTAATACTGTCGGGCAAAGTTACGGATGTGATGTATTTTTGCTTATAAAACGCATACTGAACAATTTCCGTAACACCGTCGGGAATGACATAGTCTCCCTCTCTGCCGGCAGGATAAATAATTAATTTTTTAAGTTCTTTGTCGAATAAAACTCCGTCAATGCTTGCAAAATATGGGTTTTCATCATCGACATTTATATTGGTAAGCTCATCGCCCAGAAATGTCCAAGAATGAATAGTTTTAAGATTTTTCGGTATGGTTATAGATTTAAGAGAAATGCAATCCGAAAAAACGTTTTGACCGATTTTGGTAAGACTGTCGGGTAGGTTAATTTCCGTCAAAGATTTACAATCGTAAAATGCTGAGCTCTCAATAATTTCAACATTGTTGCCTAATACAATTGAAACAAGTGATGTGCAATTCCGAAACGCATATTCGCTAATTGTTGTAACACCGTTACCGATTGTGACGGAAGTAAGCGAAGTGCAATTCTTAAAAGCATTATTAATAATAGATTCTACGCTGTCGGGAATTGTTACGGAAGTGATTAATTTACAGTTTTCAAATGCCGAACCTGCTAAGTATGTGACAGTATCGGGAATAATAACCTCACCTGCTTTAGCCGGTGGATAGGCGAGAAGACCTGTGATGTCTTTGTTATACAAAACACCGTCAATGCTTGCATAATATGGGTTATCTTCGTCTACATTTATTTCTGTCAACTGATAACCGGCAGCAAACGAAGACGAACCTAAACCGATTTCTTCAACAGTTTCGGGAATCGAAACAGAATATATTGCATTTTTGCCGCCGAATACATTGTAGTTAGCAATTCTTGTAACTTTGTATCCGTTTACCTCGCTCGGAATAACGGCATTTCCGCCCGTGCCCACATAATCGATAACGACAGCCGTTCCGTCGGTCATAAATGTATATGTAAATTCTTCGCCGTAAAAAACTTCATTTTTGTATTCGGTAACTTCGGTTTCGGCAGATGTCGGCGGATTTGTTATAACAACAATGTCCGGCGATGCCGACATGGGCAGTGAGCTCATCATTCCGAGCGCAAGAGCTGTTGCGGTAATGACTGACAGAATTTTTTTCATAGATTTTTTTCTCCTTTGTTATTGTGCGAATGGATATTGTGAATGGTTACTGCAAATGGTTTACTGCAAATGTTTACTGCAAACGGTTATTGCAAATGGTTACTGCGAACGGTTACTGCAAACGGTTACTGCAAATGGCTATTGCAAATGGCTATTGCAAATGGATATAGTAATATATCAGTATTATAACATATTTTTCCTCATTTGTCAAGTGAAAGTTTGGTGAAAATTGTGTGTGCTTAATGTGTGCATGTGGAAATTTTTTGCATAAAAACTGAATAAATACAATTAACCTCCAAACAACTTCATTGTTTGGGGGCTAATTTATTATATCAACCAATGCTTATAACTCTTGAACATATTTTCTCCATTCGCTTTATGTCGTATTGAGAAAAACCGTTTATATCAAAACTTATATAGATATTATGCAATAATGCAAAATCCACCATATATTTATACATAATATATCTGTCTTCACTTATGTCACTTTCCTTATTATCGTCAATTTCATGCCAGTTCATAGACAATACTATTTGTGAATTATCAACGCTTTTAACAAAGTTTAAAAAACCGTCTATGTCGTTGTAATTGTCATTCATACCATCCATTAATATATATTTCAATATGACCGGACAACCGGATTGTGCATATTTTTTTATATTTCGGCACACAGTATCAAAAGCATCAACTTGTTTAACTTTTAAGTATGTGTCGGTTGTTCCCGAATCTAATGAAACATCCAAAAAAGACCCTTTAACTTTAAGAATATCAAACACTTTTTGATTGAAAATAATTCCGTTCGTACAAATCGTTGCATACCACTTATTTTTAGTAATCAAATTAAGAACCTCATCTCTATGCGGTAAAACAGTTATTTCTCCGTCAGCAACTGCAATTTCATTAACGTTGTAATTATTATCAACAAAAAATTTCAAGACATCATATGACGATAAAGTTTCATTTGAATTATTAAAACCTAAGCAGTATAAACAATTACAATTGCACACTGTTCCTTTTAATTCTGCAATATTTAAATAGGGTCTTGACTAGAACAGCGGATTTTCTCTAAACATTTTGAGTAAAAATTTATAGAAATTTTTATGGCGATTATTAAATCTGAACTCTGTTTCTTTGAGAAAAAGAAAAAATTTTCCCTTGTTAATACCCTTAAATTTAATTAGTCGATGTTTAGCA
>JAISIJ010000014.1 GCA_031262245.1 Oscillospiraceae bacterium
ATCGGACTTTGAAAAATCAAAACAGGACATCACGAAATTTATAAAAATCGTGGATAAATATTCTGAAATTTCTGAATTAGATTATGAAATTCTGCACGAGTTTATCGACAGGGTTAATATTTTTGAAACTGACAAAGAAACGAAAACCCGAAAAATCGAAATAATTTACAATTTTATAGGAGCAGTCACCCCGACTGCTCCTATAAAAAATGTTTCAAAGACTAAACGCTCGGGGTTGATAATTACGACTGTTGCGTAAACCTTGATTTAAAGCCAGTTTTAAAGCTATCAGCAAAGTATCGTTACATATGACGCTCTTTTCAGGGAAGGTATTTCGTGGAAACGAATAGGCAGTTCCGAATTCTGTTTGCGTTATTTGCCCAAGGGCTTTATTTTTGACCAATCTGGAGATTCGATGTTTGCAAAGAATGATGTAAATTTATTATATTTACTTGGATTTGTTAATTCTGTTGTTGCACTAAAAACATTTGAATTTATTGCTCCTACACTAAATTTAACGGCTGGAAATATGAATAAATTGCCTGTTATGTATACTCCATCTCAAGAGATAGACAATTTAGTAAGTATCTGTATTTTCCTCTCCCGCACCGACTGGGACGCATTTGAAACATCTTGGGACTTCAAGCGACATCCTTTAACGAAATCATACGGCTTAAACCCCCAATCAGGCGAAGTTTTGGAAATACCCGGTTATAAAAATATAGGCGAACTTGAATGGGTATTTGATATGTGGCGGAGGTTATGCGAAAACCGTTTTAATACCCTTAAAGCCAACGAAGAGGAACTTAACCGCATTTTTATCGACATCTACGGCTTGCAGGACGAACTCACACCGGAGGTTGAGGACAAAGACGTAACCGTCCGAAAAGCAGACCTGACAAGAGATATAAAAAGTTTTATCAGCTATGCCGTGGGTTGTATGTTCGGGCGATATAGTCTTGATGTGGAGGGGCTTGCTTTTGCAGGCGGTGATTGGGACAGCACGAAGTATAAAACATTCATTCCCGACAGCGACAACGTTCTGCCTATCTGCGACGACGAGTATTTTGACGACGATATTGTGGAGAATTTTGTGGATTTTGTAAAGACGATTTACGGAGAGGGTCCTTTGGAGGAAAACCTCCGCTTTATTGCAGACGCTCTCGGTGACAAAGGCACTCCGAAAGAGGTTATACGGAAATATTTCCTGAACGACTTCTACAAAGACCACTTAAAGATTTATCAGAAACGTCCGATTTACTGGCTTTTCGACAGCGGAAAGAAAAACGGATTTAAGGCACTTGTATATCTTCACCGCTATAAATCGGATTTGCTTGCAAAAATTCGCACCGATTACGTCCACGAACAACAGTCACGCTACCACACCGCACTTCAGCATATTTCAGATTCTTTGAACAGCGTTTCGGGAAATGAGAGAGTAAAACTCACCAAACTGCAATTGAAATTGCAATCTCAGGAGCAGGAATTGTTCAAATTTGAAGAAAAAATTCACCACCTCGCCGATATGAATATTAAACTCGACCTTGACGACGGTGTAAAAGTAAATTATGCCAAGTTCGGTGACGTATTGGGTAAAATATAGGTATTGCAAATTAATCCGAAAAATAAAAAAAAAAAATTGCGGAGGCAAATATATGTTGTCAGAAACGATAAAATCAAGACTGATAGGGCGATTTTTTGCTCCTCTGCCTGAATTTCATAAACGCCGTATCGTTTTTTGGCAAGATACAGACGGAGAATTTTCTGAAGACATTGACGAACTTAGTCTTGCTGATGTGAAGATTGTAAAACTAACAGGCAAAAATAATTTTACTGTTAAAAAATTGCTTGCAAGTGACGACTTAACAAATAATTATCTTATTTACGACCCACTCACTTATGCCAAAGACCACCACGACGACTGGCTTTTAGATATAAAAAAGTACAGTGAAATATTTTATGCCGACCTTGTTTCATTGCAAATGGAAGAATTAGGTATAGAAACCTCGCCGATTATGCGTAAAACAATTAAACTGTACTCCAAATTTCTAAGTAGCAAAGAACGTCAAACAAAGTTAAAACGTATCGGCAGAATATATCAAACCCCTATGCAACTTCATACTGACATTATGGCAATTTTATGCGGTTTGAACGGCGGTTCTGCACAGGACGTATTTATTGCCGTGCTGTCGGCAGGTTTGGATAAAGAAAACAATACTGCTATTGAAAACATTTCACGCTTCGGAAACATTGACGCTTTTTGGACGTTAGCTCAAAAATTAACAGGATATATAAACGAAGAAAATAAGCCACTATCAGAGTTTGCGGCTCACATTCTGCTTTCGGCTTTATCACAGACGATGTCGTCATTAAAGGGTTTAGAACGTTTTGTTTCCGATTCTTGCCAATCATACTGCTATCAACTTGTTCACGAATGGCAATGCAGTAATGGCAGAAACGAACTCTTTGAAATTTGCCGTACTGTTGAACAGGAACTTCACCTTCCCGAACGTTTCGATAAAACAGATATAGAAAAACTGGTAAAAAGTGAAGTTTTCCCTGCGATAAACGAAAGTATCCTCAAACATTTATTTAATGAAGTAAATGACGGAATAATAAAAGTTGAAAATATATTGCAGATAGTTGAAAATCGGCGAACATCTGCTTGGTATGATTTGACCGAAGAATATATGGAAAGCCTGTATTATATTGCAAAAATGCAGAATTTTTACCTTGCACATATTAACAGCTTTCATATTGTCGAGCCTAAAAAATATGGAAATTCTATACAGATACTGCGTTTGAAATGGATAGCCTTTACAGGTATTTTCATATTCATTTCGGAAACACTTTGAAAGCCCCGAACGAAATTCTTGAGGATTCACTAAAAAAATGTGCCGATAAAATTGAAAATTTATATCACGAATGGTACTTAAAAAAAATCACAGGTACTTGGACAAATGCTATTGTAGGCGATTTAGAAAAACTCGGATATATTTCCGAAATAAACAAACAACGTGATTTTTATAAACATTATGTTTCTGCTAAAAAAAGCAAGAACACCCGAACATTTGTGATTATTTCCGATGCACTGCGTTATGAAGTTGCCGTTGAGTTAGCTGAAATTCTCGGATATACGACAAAAGGAAAAGCGACCCTTGAATCAATGCAAGCTATTTTTCCCGGTATTACTAAATTCGGTATGGCAGCACTTCTTCCCGGAAAAGATTTAACCGTCAACGATAAAATGGCAGTCTTTTTAAATGAAAAACCAACAGATTCCACTATTCGTCGCAATTCAGTCCTTACTGCCACAGATGAAAACAGTATAGCTGTTCAATATAAAGACCTGCTTCAAATGAAAAAACAAGAACGCCGAGATTTGATAAGCGGTAAAGGTATTATATACATTTACCATAATACTATTGACACACTCGGTGATAAACTCCCAACTGAAACAAAAGTATTTGACGCTTGTAAAACGGCAATTGACGAATTAACAGGTTTAGTAAAATTAATTCTTAATGACTTAAGCGGAATTCATATTTACATTATAGCAGACCACGGTTTTCTTTACACCTATAAACCTCTTGCCGAAAGTCAAAAAATCAGTAAGCAGACTTTTAAAGGAGAAGTGTACGAACTCGGAAGAAGATATGCTCTTGTATCTCCCGAAACGACAGCCGAGTATTTATTGCCTATAAATACAGGACGAGAAATCGGAGGAATACCAATAAAAGGTTATGCTCCGCAAGACACCGTTCGCATTAAAGTACAGGGCGGTGGCGAAAATTATGTTCACGGCGGAATCAGCCTTCAGGAAATGGTTGTTCCGGTTATTGTTTACAAGGGTATGCGTTCAGATTATAAGAAATATGTCGAAGTACAAAACCCCGGATTATCTCTTATCTCCGATAGCAGAAAAGTCAGCAACTTGATGTTTTCGCTTGATTTTCTTCAAAAACAGCCGATTGGTGAAAAAGTACAACCTTGTAGCTATACTCTACATTTTACTGACGATTCAGATTTACCAATTAGTGATACGCAAACAGTTATTGCCAACAGAACCGTTGCAAATGCACAGGAAAGAGTATTCCGTGTGAAATTTACGCTCAAACAAATGGCTTACAATCCGAACAAAATATACAGATTTGTTATGACAAATAATATTGACGTTCCTGAGGAAGTTGAATTTCATATTGATATTGCATTTGCCGATGATTTCGGTTTTGGTTTTTAAATTAATCTTCCATAAAAACTATTGTAAATAGTTTTTATGGAAGATTTTCGTACGGTCAGGCAAAGCCCGACCGTACTCTCGCCGACTACGTCGGCGGACGGCTATTGCCGTCATCTATTATTCCATTAAAAGACTTTGTAAGTCTTTTAATGGAATAATAGCATTAGGAGGAAAACTCTATGGAAAATGAATCTCCCAAATATGTGTCAGAAACTGACGATACAAACGAGATTATCAACAAAAAATTAAGGCATCATTACGATGGTAAAATTGTCCGTAAAGATTTAACTAAAGCCATTAAAGAGGGTGCAAATGTCCCTGTTTATGTTTTGGAGTTTTTGCTCGGTCAATATTGTTCATCAGATGACCCGCAAATTATCGAAGACGGAGTAAAAAACGTAAAGCGTATATTATCTGATAATTTTGTGCGTCCCGACGAATCACAAAAAGTATTATCTTCACTCCGTGAGCGTGGCAGTTATACAGTTATCGACCGAATAACCGTAAGTTTGAATATAAAACGTGACAGATACGAAGCTGTATTTTCCAATCTCGGTATTTTCGGAATACCCATTTCGTCAGAATATGTATCAAAATATGACCGTCTGTTATGTGGTGGTATTTGGTGTATTGTCGGCTTAGAATATGAATATATAGAAGAAGATAAAAAATCTACACCTATCAGTATTGTTAAACTCACACCTATCCAAATGCCCCATATTGATATGAACGAACTGAAAAAAGCAAGGAAAGAGTTTACCAAAGACGAATGGATAACAATTATGTTGCGTTCCACAGGGATTGAGGCAGACAGATTTAGTGAACGTGAAAAATGGTTACAACTTGCTCGTATGCTCCCGCTAATAGAAAATAATTTTAATCTTTGTGAATTAGGGCCTCGTTCAACGGGAAAATCACATCTCTATAAAGAAATTTCTCCGAACAGTATTCTTGTATCGGGCGGTCAAACTACAGTCGCTAATCTTTTCTACAATATGGCAAGCAAACAAGTCGGACTTGTAGGGCTTTGGGATTGTGTTGCTTTTGACGAAGTTGCCGGAATTACATTTAAAGATAAAGACGGCGTTCAAATTATGAAAGATTATATGGCATCAGGTTCTTTTGCTCGTGGAAAAGAAGAAAAAGCCGCATCGGCTTCTATGGCATTTGTGGGCAATATTAACCAAAGTGTAGAGGTCTTATTGAAGACATCTCATCTCTTTGACCCATTCCCTAATGCAATGGTATATGATACTGCATTTCTTGACCGTATGCATTGCTATGTTCCGGGGTGGGAAATACCGAAATATCGTCCTGAGTCTTTTACCAATGACTATGGATTTATCACTGACTATCTTGCTGAATTTATGCGAGAAATGCGTAAAGAGCCGTTTGGCGATGCTTGTGACCGCTACTTTCGTTTCGGAACAAATTTAAATCAACGTGATGTTATCGCTGTTCGTAAAATAGTTTCAGGATTTACCAAGTTATTATATCCAAACGGAGAATTTACAAAAGAAGAAATAGAAGAAATTCTTATATTCGCCCTTGAAATGCGTCGTCGTGTCAAAGAGCAGTTAAAGAAAATCGGCGGTATGGAATTTTATGATGTAAACTTTTCCTATATTGATAATGAATCTTTTGAGGAACATTTTGTTTCTGTACCTGAACAGGGTGGCGGAAAAATAATCCCGGAAGGTATGATGAATCCCGGTAATGTTTATACAGTATCGCAAGGTAAAACAGGTATGATAGCTATATACCGACTTGAAACACAAATGCTCCCCGGAAACGGAAAATTTGAACGCACGGGGCTTGGTTCAGACCGTGGCGCTCGAGAAGCAACTAATACAGCGTTTAATTACCTTAAAGCAAACGGACATCAGATAAGTGGAGTAATCAGCACTACAACGAAAGATTACATTGTCAATTATCAAGATTTAAATGGCATAGGAATAACAAAAAATTTAACTCTTCCGAGCGTTATAGCTCTTTCCTCAATTGCTCTCGGGAAACCCACACTTTCAAGTCTTGCCGTCCTCGGCGAAATCAGTATAAGTGGAACAATTCTTAAAGTTGAAGAATTGGCAAGCGTCTTGCAAGTTTGTCTTGATAGTGGTGCAAAAAAGGTTCTTGTGCCGATTACTTCGGCAGCAGACATTGGCACAGTACCCTCTGACCTTATCGGTGCATTTAGTATAATATTTTATTCAACTGCTCAAGAAGCTGTTTTTAAGGCTTTGGGTGTAGAGTAATATAGAAAAGAAGTATAACATTTGTATTTTCGAGCCAGAGGACATTATATAAATTGAAAAAAGCCATAACTACGGCATCTTTCTGCCGTAGTTATGGCTTTTTATTTTTGTCCTTAAATAATGCTTGCGCAAAACACAAGCTCCGAAAACATATAAGGTTCAGCCATTTTTGTCGGGCGGCGTTTTCCGTCTTTTATTCGCTGAACAGTTTCAAAAACGTCTCTCTCGATTATCGCCTCGTGTTTATCGGCAAAAATCACATAGTTTTCGGGAGCGTTTTGAAGTTGCTTTTTCTGCTTGTAAGATTTGCGGTAATGTTCGTTTGATTTTTATTAGCCATATTTTTCCTCATTTGTTATAAAAACACAACACAAAAAAACCCACTTGTCACCAAGTGGAGGTTAATTTTATATATTTAATTTTAGTTTTCAAACATACGATTTTTAATTTTAGAATATCAGTTTTTTAAGCATTTAGAGTTCTATTTCAGATTAAGTTGCGATAGAAATTTAGAATTTTAGGACTGCTTTCAGCAGAAAAATTCAGAAGTACTAAACATAAGGCTGTACATTGATTTTTCAACGCACACATATGTTGATGACGTCATTTTTCAACCGCCACACCCCTCTCCAAGAGCTCTTCGCAATCGGCTCATTCGAGGTAGTATCATTATCATTGCCTGCCTTTGGTCTCAGGAATTTATTCCCACGCTCACCCTAATCGGGGTCATAGCACACGGCACGACAAATTTCTGTACCCTATGTTTCGATATTCGGTTCTCAAAATACCGTTGAGAAAATATAACTACCACTCATATTATATTATTGTACTACCAATTTTGAAATTTGTCAAGAGGAAATTTTGATTTTCAGAAAAATTTGTGAAATTTGCACAAATAACAGCTAAAAATGTTTAATAAAAACTTCTAATTATATAAAAATTTCTTATATCTTTTCTTTTTTAAAGATATTTTCGAGAATTTTCAAAAAAGTTTCTTCATTTCTTTGTATTTCCACACAAAAATCTTTGTAATCTTCTATATCTTTCGGAATTTCCAAACCCAATTTTATTACAGAAATATCTTCATTTTTAGTTACATTATTTTCATAAGTAGTACCGCTGTTTATATACATTAATTCATATTTTTCCTCTTTATCGTTTGGATAAATATAAATTCCTGTTTTTGCATCAAATCTAAACATATACGCCAATACTTGTAGATAATCTTTATTTGCGATATTTTCTTTTGGCTTATATTTGGCATCGGCTATTATCCTGTTTTCGGGATTTTTGCTGATAAAATCAGGATAAATTTCTCCTGTGCTATTAAATAAATACTGTTTGCCTTCTTTGCTTTTATTTTTAGGGTGATAAAAGTTGTCTTTTAAAAGAAGATTAATATACTCCTCCCACAGCCAAGCTCCGTCAAAAAGAATCCCATTAATTTCCCGATTTCCGTAACCGATTTGATGTTTTTCATATTGCAAAATCATAATACAAAGTCTTTGAAGTGTTCGGTATTCGTGGTAATAGGCGTGACGTAACGGGTTCTTTTTATTCTCAATCAAGAAATTTTTTCTATCAAAAAACTGATAGTTATTTGTTGAGTTAACAACTATTTCAACTTCGTCTTTTACTTGTCTTAATAAAATCTGTCCGTATTTTTCTTTTTTTATAAACTCAATGGTGTGTCTGATTAATTCCGTGATATAATTGTCATATGAAAATTCACGTTTATTATAGGCAACGTTCCCTATGAAAGGAATGTTTTTGTTGATGTGTCGAGGTATATCTATAATCCCTTTAATATTCATATCATTATATTGATTTTTAATGTAGGTTTTAAATACCCCTTTTCTCATTGCAGTTTTTAAATAATAAGGAAATAAAAACATCAGTAAATCCAATGAATTATTATCTTGATTATATTCATTGTTTAACTTTAAAACGTTAGGTAAATTCAATACACTCTCTAATAAATATTGAAAAAACCAGTCATTTTCTCCATTTGAAAACCTTGATTTTATGGTTAATCTTTCATTCTCACATCCGATAAAACCCATAATATTTGTGGAATGAATATTATCATTTCGTGTTTCTAAAATCTTTTGTTTTTTGATAATATCCTCAGAATTTTTCAGCATTTCGGGGAAAATAAACAAATCATTTTCAAGAAAGCCTAATGTATAATTGAGTATTTTATCTGTGATTTTAGGTATTTCGGAAAATTCATTTTCAGAATACTTACTGTTGTCCTTTATCTTCACTATTTTCATTATCTTTTTTCTCATTCTCTAAATTATAGGCAGCTTTAAAGTCCTTTAAGATTTTTTCTTCATCATACATTCCACGAACATAATCTTGCAACAATGGTAAAAGACAATCTTCCCATAATTCATCAAAACTTAACTCTTTTAATTTAAGAAAATATGCCGCACCGATATGATAATTTGCGTTCAATTCTGTTACATCGGATATAGCCTCGTTTAATGCAAGCATACGTTTACTCGCCTCGACTTTTTTTGTTTCATCTTCAAGTTCATCTAATATATATAAACTCTCATTAGCTTTAATTTCAATAAATCTAAAACGACGTCGCATAGCAAAATCAAATGTATCAACAGAGCGGTCAATATCATTCATAGTTCCGATAATATAGACATTCTCGGGAATATAAAATTTCTCTTTATTACTTTCCTCTTGCAAATTATAATACTGTGTTGTAATTTCTCCTTTCTTTCCTCTGTATCCGGGGTCAATTGAGAAAAACAACTCCCCGAAGATTTTAGATATTTCTCCTCGGTTAATTTCGTCAATAATAAAAATATAGGGTTTGCGTTGTTCCTTTTGAATATTTATTATTTCTTTGCGATTTTCTTCAACTCTCCAATTTTTTATTTCTTGGTATATTATCAAAAGATAAGAATCTTCTTGTGCAGCAGTAGGTTTTTTTAAAAAAATAGTTACATCTTTTGACTTTTGTAATTTCTGTTCAGTATTTAATAACTTTTCTATATCTTTTTTTCTTATAGAAATACGCTTTTGTTGATTATTAGGAATATCTATAATTATTTTATCATTATTGAAATCATGAATAGAAAATTTATTTTTTCTAAGTGTAGTATAATGCTTATTTGTGTTTATGGAATCTTCTAAAAAATCTTCTATTTTTTCCTGAATAGATAATTCTTTTTGAAGTTCCTCTTCTGTTTTTAATGAATTCTCTAAATTTTCTCTTGCTTTTTTTACAAAAGACATAAAAACCCCGTCTTGACGTTCAAAAGTCATATCTCCATTATCGTTAAGTTTAGGACGTATTCCTTCAACAAAATCAGAATAATCATAACTCGGGTGGAATTGAACAAATTCTACTTGCTCTTTTTCTTCTTTGGTTAATTCAGCGTATTCGGAATGTTTTCCACCGGAAATAATATACGCCGCAATCTTTTTTGCAAGATATGATTTGCCTGTTCCCGGAGCCCCTCTGAAAATTATATTTTTAGAATTAAGTAACATTTTAGGATAATCTTTGTTAAAAGTTTTGGTTTTATTTTCATTCATAGTTTTAGCTACATCTCCCTCTGCAATATTATTCAATGAAAAACTGCTGTCTGTTGAAATTATTTCTTCAGCAGTTATTGTTAATTCAAATTTCTGTTGATTATCAGGCATATTTATTCTTCTATTTTTCTTTTATGATTTACACAAAAACCCTCTTCATAACCCCATTTTCCAAATCGTTGATATTGTAGATATGCTCCATTAACGTCAAAAGTTTCTTCAAGATTGTTTCGGGCAGAATTCCACCCTGCACCGTCCGTAAACCAAACAAACTCAAAGCCTTTAATATTCGTACTTTCTAAGGCGAGATTTTTATAACTTCGTGCGGTTTCGTCCAGTTTTGAACCACCGCTTGCATAGAAATTTGTTATATATATTACTATTCTCGTATATAGAGCAATATATTATGAATTTTTAATATGAAATACCTCTGTGTATCACATTTTATTTATCTTATTTTATTAAATCTATCTACATTTACTACATTGTGCTTGAGAATATAAAATATCGTTACCATCTTTTGTTTCGCCTGTTTTTCTTAAACCAAAAAAAGATATTGGTCCTACCCCATCTTTTAAACTTGGATTTTTACAGTCTGCATTTCTGCATTTACAAAAAATAACCCCATTTTCATATTTTTCAAAATTCGGTATATGCAACTCATTGCCTTGATTATCAGTAGTCTTCATTTTAATATTCCTTTCTAAAAAACACAAAAATATTTCAATTAAAAATTCACAAAATACTATATTCATATCCCAAAACATTAACAAAATTATTGATTACTAAATATGCCAAAGGAGCAAAATGTATTTTTAAATTCAACATTAGTAAGTTTTATGTTTTTATTGATAAAATTATCTATTATACATATGATTAAGTTAAATTTTCTATATTTATAAAGTTTATATTAGAGAACATTGAGATACGCATAAAAAATAATTTAATCAATATTTTGCAAGTAGGGTTAAATAATTACTCGCAATCAACAATTCGCTGACTTTTCCACGACTACTGCCAACAGAATTAATCGCCCGATTAGCACTAATTCTTGTAATAATACATTTGCTGTAAAGATTATCAAAAAAATTGTCGTTCTGATTAGTATTTTTAGGGTCGGAATTGCTTGCGAGAACAGTCGCGCCTTTCGCCGTTATTTCACCAATAAAACGTGCAAGCTCAGCCTGTGAGTTATCGTCAAAATGGTCTTGTGCATACGCCGTAAAACTTGCCGTTTCTGTCAAAGGACGATATGGCGGGTCAAAATATGCAAAAGTTTTTTCGTCGATAAAATCCTTGCAAATCCTATAATCGCCGTGGACAATATTTACACCTTGCAACAACGTTGACACAGCTTTTAAATTTTCACTATCACAAATTGTTGGATTTTTGTAACTCCCTTGCGGAACATTAAACCCTCCCTTTGAGTTTACACGATACAAGCCGTTAAAACAGGTTTTGTTGAGGAAAATAAACAAACTCGCAATTTCAAGCGAATTATCAGTAGATTTTACACTATTAAATTTATCACGATTATTGTAGTAAATTTCTTTTCTTTTTTCTTCGTCAGCTTTTAAGTATTCAAGTTCCATTTCTGAAAGTTTTTCTATAAGCAACTCGGAATTATCCCGAATTGTCAGATAAGTTGTAATTAACTCACGGTTAATATCGCCGATGTAAACCTCGTCAAGGCAATAATCGCTGAGAATATCAAATAAAACCGCTCCGCCACCAACAAAAGGCTCGGCATATTTTGTTATGGTATCACCGAGTTCAAACGGATATTTTCTGCGTATTTCCGAGAGCAATTGCCCCTTGCCTCCAGCCCATTTTACAAATGGTTTTGCAGTTACAGTGCTTATCGTTTTCATTTTGATTTCCCTCTGTACTCTTGAATTTTAAGTATAAACGGAGTTTAGATACACCATTCCACAATACCTATATACATTATACACCTATTTCAAAGAAATTGCAAGTGTTTTTTAATAAAATCTGATTATTTTCGATAAATTTAATAGGATTAAAGGTTTTATCTATATATTGTAATTAAAAATACATAAAAATAACAGTTATCTGTTTCAGAGAACTGCTATTTTTATGTTTAGTGTACTTGTTATCTGCGTTTAATTTGTTAATTTTTAGTTGTATCGTTAAGTGTTGTCCGCACTCGCCAAAGCTTGCATCTCCGCATAATTTAAAACCGTTTCGCCCAAATCCGAACATTGCCTACCGGGATTTTTTCCCGACATCAAT
>JAISIJ010000077.1 GCA_031262245.1 Oscillospiraceae bacterium
GAGAAAATATGATACTTGAATCATTGGATTCTCAATTTGATAATTATGAGGGCGAATATACAAGGGAGTAAAAACACTTTTTCAAACAAAACTTAGCATATACAGCCATTTCGTTTTGCTAATGAAAACGGAATGGCTGTAAGTACTGTTAAAAGGTATAGATTATGAAAAAACAAGTAAAAACTTTCATATCGCTGTTTTTAGTGCTTATGATTACAATATCAGTTTTTTCGTTAACGATTAATGCCGAATTACCAACAGACTGTGTAAAAATCACAAAGCACGACAGTTACAATAAAGACGGAAGATTTTGGATGAGTTTTACCTTTGAAAACCTCAATAAATCCAACGAAGATATAATGATTGACACATATATTTACAATTCTTCCGGCAATGTGATTTGGAAGTATAATACATTATGGGTAAGTGCGGGAAGTCGGGAAACGAAAAATTACGGCTGTAATTTTTCAATTTTACCTTTAGGGACATACACGTTACAGCTTGAAATTTCGTCAGAAAATTCAGATACAAGTCAGATACGGAATTATAATATAAAGCATACAACCCCGAAACCATTCGTTTCATATAAAGACTATGAACCCTATTACAACCAGTACGGTATGCTGATACATAAAATCAGCATTAATTGTAAAAATATGAAAGGCGAAAAACTCTACTTTCAGATATATAACGAATTCGATGAGCTTGTATGTGACTTGGGTAATAATACGAAAAAAATTGAATTTAATAATACTGCAAAAAGTTACTCTTGGAATGGCACAACCGACATTAACGGAACATTATTAACGCAACCCTCCGGGTATTATACCATTGTTATTAAAAATTCAAGCGGCGAAATTCTTATAGAAAACACACAGTGGTTTGAAATTCCACAAAACTAAAAGGAGATTATCAATAATGAAAAAATCTATATTTTGTGTGCTGTTGGCACTTACAGCATTTCTGTCAGCTTGCGGTGAAAAGGAAACATCCGATAAAAAAACTGCCTCAACTACAACAACTACGTTAATTACATCAACTGCATTATCTGAAGAAATTACATCAACTACATCAACAAGTGAAAACACACAAGAAACATCTGCCCCTTGGCAGATTCTTCTGCTTCTGAAATGTGGGAAACACTTAATGCATCTTTTTCACGCAATGATTCAAGCCAATTCAATAACGCTGTTCTTAATTTGAAACACTTATAAGAAACCTCTGTGTTATTTGAATTAAAACTTATGCAGGGCAGTGAGGAAGAGGACGACTCTTATAATACGATTGTAGCAGGGATTATGACTTTAAATGAGGACGGAAGTGCTACTTATGAAACAGCGGATAATGCAGAAAATCCTCAAACAATAAATTTGACACTTAAACAAACAGAAGAGGGCTTGTCTGCAGACATAACCTCTGACGGGGATTTTACTATTTCTCCTGACGGTCATTACGATTTTATCGAGGGGGTTATTGAGGTTTCCGAAGCATCCGCTGTTGCTCTTTTGGAACATCTGCCTACTGCAGCTACAAGCCTTAACAGCAACAACGGAGAGTATACTATAAATTACCCTGACGAACTCATATCGGAATGGTTCTATTCTGCTGAGGCGGTGTTTAATGATACAGGTGATACTCTGGCAAAATTTTTAATAGCAAAAAATTTAAGTGCGGTATTCCGTGTTGATGATGATATTGAACCGATTATGATATATGGTTCTGCCCAACCTATGATGGATGCTTATGTAATGGATTTACAAGAAGATAATTATGTTGAAGAGGACGAAACCGATGCTGTCGGTGGACCGACCTATGTACCTCGTATGTTGGTTCAGTTGTCTTTGCCGAAAGGTGCTAATATGCAAACGGGGACATCGGATACTCTTGAAGTATTGCTCCCCTACAATTTGCCATATACGCTTACTGCCGAATCCGAGGACGATTCAATAGTAACCGTAGACGAAAATAATAACGTAACTGCAGTTGCCGCAGGCGAAACTTTTGTTAATTGCACTATTACCTGTGAAGACGGAGTTGCAATAATTGGACTTATGGTTTATGTCACCGATATTTTAGAATCGGAAAATTATACAGAATAAAAATATCCGTTTTAGGTGAAATACGTTTTTCATTAAGGAGCAGTCAAATTAACTGCTCCTTAAGTTTTGACAAAAATCTATTTTACACTAATATATATTTTATTCTCCGTAACTTTCAAATTCCTCTTGCGAACCGTTAAAAACGTTCATATCAATAAATTTTTCTTTCCCCGAATATCCGTCCAATTTTTCACGATTAGTGTATTGCCAGAAAGTCCAATCTTTGTTATTGGACGGCGAAGTGAACACATTGCGAATCCAAATATCATAGTCTGAAAAGTTTTCGGAAATATACAATTTATAAGATTTTTCTGTTGCGTATATAATCGGTTTTTGATTGTAATGCTCCTCAATTGCAGTCAAAAAGGCTGTTAATTCTCTTGTAACATCGTCTTTGTCGGGTAGATTTTTTTCTTTATCTCCGTAAAATTCAACATCAACAACAGGTGGTAACATATCGTCAATTTTTCCGACAACAGAAATAAAATTTTGTGCTTGTGTCAAGCCCGAACTGTCGTAACTGAAAAAGTGATATGCACCTATTCGCAGGTCAGTTTTCAGGGCATTTTCGTAATTTTTCAGAAAATATTCGTCAACAAAACTGCTCCCCTCAGTCGCCTTTATAAACGCAAATTCTATGTCATTTTCAGCAAGCAATGCCCAGTCAATTTCCCCTTGATATGAGGAAACGTCAACGCCCCGAACAGGATAATTTTTCTTTGACGGATTGTTAAACAAAAGCACTCCGTGGTAAAATAAGAAAAATAAAAGTACAGCTATTGAAAATTGCACAACAATAATCGCAGGTATTCCCAACATAAATTTAAGATGTTTTGTTTTGTGTCGAATAATTCGCATTGTTATCAGCATTGCCACAGAACCGCCTAATACCGAAACAAGTAAAAGTGTGCGTTCTTTTACTCGCCAAGCACCTCGCCGTGCCGCTCTTTTATCGTGAATTGTTAAAACAATCCCCAAAAAGTTAATTGCAAGAAAATAAACTATAATTCCAATTATAAATGTATTCATATTCTATTCATTCCGATTAAATACTTAAATTTTATCCTATAAAACAACTCACATAATATCAAAGATTTTTGAATATGTCAATTTCTTTTTTAGTTTTCTGTTTTTTACTTTTCTATCCGTTTTAGAGTATTACAACTCTCGGAGTTCCGTAGTTATTTTCATAGTTGGCACTCTTTAGGCTTTGGTTTGACTTAATATGAAAAATTCCGCCGTGCACGGCGAAATTTTTTTAGCTTACGGGGTTAGATATTTGTTATTTTTTGAGGTATGGGGATTTTTTTTTAAAACTTAATTTACCGTTCACGATAATAAATATCCGACACAGTTACGCAAGAAAAAAGCACCTAAATAGGTGCTTTTTTCATATTAAGTTAAACCAAAGCCTGAAGAGTGCCAACTACAAAAAGTAGTAGGGAACTTCGAGAGCCGCTGCCCCTGCAACTATCAGAAAGGTAAAGAAGAAACGGAGCCGAGTAGATAATTAATTAAGGTTGATAAATCTTCTGTATCAATAATTGAGTCGCCTTTAGTGCATTGTGCGTTGGTAAGTGCTTGAGAGTCAAGTTTGATAACACCTTTAAAGTATTTTGCCAATAAAACAATATCAGCCATTTTGCCTACACCGCCGTCACAGTCAATATCTCCCACTAAAACAGAGCCGGTAGGGGGTGTTGTAGTAACAGGTGGTTGAGTTGTTGTTTCTTCGGGGGCTTTAATGGGATTTGTTGTGAAAAACTTTTCGTCGTCGGGGTCATATCTGCCGTCAACTATAGCATAAAAAGCGTCTTTTGCTTGATAATCTTTATCAAAAAGGAGAGGTAAACGCTCTGAACGCCAAGAGTTACTGTCAAGCATACCCCAAATTACAACTGCTGTGATGTTGGCATTTTTTTCTGTTTTGAATTTTAAAACCAAATCAAAAAGCTGTTTGTATTGTTCTGTTTGTTTTGCGAGTTTTTCAACTTTATTTTGTTCTGTAATGTCGTCAGCTGTAATGTCAAGTTCTGTAATTTGGATTTCACAACCGATAGCAGAATATTTTTCTAAAGCTTGATAATAAACTGCATATTCGCTGTCTGCAAGGTCAGGGAAGTATGCACCTAAATGAGATTGCATACCAACACCGTCAAGCAAACCGTCGTTATAAAGCTGGGTAACTTTGTTAACAATATGGTCACGTTTAACACCCATATATTCGTTATAGTCATTGTAGAATAATTTACAACCCTCGGGAGCATATTTACGAGCAAATCTGAAAGCGTCGTCAATAAAGGTATCGTCACCGTAAACCTGTATCCAAGCAGAAGAACCCTCGTAATTACCGTCTTGTTGAGCAAGAGTGTATCCGCCGGCAGGTCGCATACCGCCCTCGTCTGAAAAAGCTTCGTTTACAACGTCATAAGCATAGAAATTTGCTTTTGGATATTGTGTTTCCAATGCGAAAAATACATTCTTTATATAATTTTCTAAACGTACTTGCATATCAGCCTTTGAGAGCCATTCGCCGCTGTCTTTATAACCCTCTTTGAAGAACCAGTCGGGAGTTTGGGAATGCCAAACAAGTGTATGCCCTCTGATTGGTAAATCGTTGGCAATTGCAAATTGAATAAGACTGTCTGCGGATTGGAGATTTACTTGCGGATTTAAATCGTCACCTTTTTTTGACATTTGTTGCGACATTGCTTGGTCTAAGATAGCCTCGGGTTTAAGTTCATTACCGAAAGTGATTGAGTTGAAGTGTTTTAAGAAGAGTGATTGATTATATTCCGAAGAAACCTCACTGCTCATCATTGCAGAGCCCAATTTAAAACCGTATTGTGCAAAAACATCTTTTAAATTCGGAATATCGTCTTGAATATGGAAAACAGCTTCTGCCAATGAGAAATCGTCGATATAATATTCGAGAGTGCTGTTTGCCTCTGACGGTGAAGGTCCCACATAAACAGCGGTGGTTGTTGCACCTTTTGGAATAGTAAAGTTACCGGAAATCTGTGTCCATTGACCTTGCATAACTGTTTGTGTAGCAAAAGAGGGATATTGAGTTACGCCGTTTAATGAATATGTTGCGGTTAAGTCGAAATTCATTTGGTAAGTTCCGCCTGTGTAATATACCCATAAAGAATAGGTATAAGTTTTACCTTGGGGAACAAGTGAAGAAACGAAGATACAGGGAGCGTTCCAGTCTGCATTACGTCCGCTGTCAAAAAGGGAATTTGTGCCGCTGTGAGCATAAGCAGTTGAAATTTCAACTGTATCATTACCGCCGCCGCGAACACTCCAACCGTGTTTTTCGCCGTCTTCAAAGTCGATTGATAAAGGGTCGCCTGCGGGTTCGGGTAAGGTTGCATCTTTATCGCCGATAATTACAACATCGTCAACGTAAAAATCTTCTGTACTCTCAAGTGTTTCAAAATAAATCTCATAACTGAAAGAACCCTCGGGAGCTGTCCACTCTGCAGCAAGTTCAGTCCAAGTTGTTCCGACTTCACCCTCTGCAATGGTATCATAATGAGTATCGCCGTTCTCGTCTGCATATTTTACAGCAAACTTAATGGTATCCGTACCGCTTTCAAATTTTACCCAAGCTGAAAATTGGTAGGTAAATGTTTGAAGTAAAATACTGTCGGCATTATAAACAGGAGCGTGCCAAAGTTCTGTACGAGCAGTTGCAACCGCTGAAGAATCAGAGCTATGACCGCTGTCTGCAATTGCAACAGTCCCCGCCCATTTGCTCCAACCTCCCAAACCAGCCTCAAAATCAGAATTAAGCAGTACAGAATCCTCCGCCATTATCGGTAAACTGCAAAGCATTGTTAAAAACAAAGTCAAAGCAGTTATAACCGCTGTTATTTTCTTTCTCATTTTATATCTCCTTTTTTATTTTTGATATATGTATACACCATTATTTTATCACGTAAATTTTCTAAAGTCAACTTTTTTCTTTTTTAGTTTTCTGATAGTTGCAGGGACGGCAACTATCGAAGTTCCTTTTTTACTTTTCTATTTGTTTTAGGGAACAACAATTCTCGAAGTTCCGTAGTTGTTTTCATAGTTGGCAGTCCAGTTGACATTGGTTTGACTGTATATAAAAATCCCCTTTTTCAAAGGGGATTTTTTAAGCGTACTGGGTTAGATATTTGTTATCGTGAACGGCGAGGGAAGTTTTATCTAAATCTTATTATTAATAACTTCTGAAAATAAATTTTCAAGGTCTTCATAACTGAATAAACCTATATCTCCGTCTTTGCGTGAACGTACCGCTACTGTATTGTTGGCAACTTCATCATCACCTAAGATTAACATATAGGGGAATTTTTCTAATTGTGCTTGACGGATTTTGTAACCGACTTTTTCTGCTCTGCCGTCAACTTTCACCCTTATGCCTACTTTTTGTAATTTTTGTGCAATCTCATTGCTGTAATCAAGGTGACGGTCGGCAATGGGAATTATGCAAACTTGCTCGGGTGCAAGCCACATTGGGAACGCACCGCCGTATTTTTCTATCAACAACGCCAATGTTCGCTCATAGCAACCGATTGATGTGCGGTGGATAATATAGGGATTACGCTCTTTTCCGTCAGTATCTGTATAAACCATACCGAATTTTTCAGCAAGAAGTTGGTCGATTTGGATAGTAATGAGAGTATCTTCCTTGCCGTGAACATTTTTAATCTGAATATCAAGCTTAGGTCAATAGAAAGCAGCCTCGCCGATACCTATTTCATATTCCAAACCTAAGTGGTCTAAGATTTTTTGCATAGAATTTTGTGCTTCCTCCCATTGCTCGGGAGTACCCTCATATTTTCCCGTATTATTCGGGTCCCATTGTGAAAAACGATAGGAAACGTCCTCGCCTAATCCGATAATTGTCAACATTTCTTTGGCAAGTGTAACACATTCTCTGAACTCGTCCTCAAGCTGTTCCGGGCGGAGAATGATATGTCCCTCAGAAATTGTAAAATGACGCACACGAATAAGCCCGTGCATTTCGCCGCTGTCCTCGTTTCTGAATAACGTGGAAGTTTCGCCCAGTCGCATAGGCAAGTCACGGTAAGAGCGTTTTTTATTCAAAAACACCTGATATTGGAAAGGGCAAGTCATAGGTCGCAACGCCAAAACTTCGTTGCCTTCACCCCTGTCATATGCATCAGCATCACCGATTACAAACATTCCTTCACGATAATGTTGCCAATGTCCGCTTATTTTGTAAATATCAGGTTTTGCCATCAGCGGAGTTTTAGTAAGAAGATATCCTCTTTTCTGCTCCTCGTCTTCAACAAAACGCTGTAAAATCTGAACAATTCTTGCACCTTTAGGCAACAAAACAGGCAACCCTTGTCCGATTACGTCAACGGTTGTAAATAATTCCAAATCACGACCTAACTTATTATGGTCACGCAATTTTGCCTGTTCAAGTCTTTCAAGATGTGCATCCAACTCGTCTTTCTTTGCAAATGCAACACCGTAAATTCTTGACAAAACCTTATTTTTACTGTCACCTCGCCAATATGCACCTGTTGTTGAAAGCAACTTGAATTGTTTAACATTTCCGGTTCTCATAACGTGAGGACCGGCACAAAAATCTGTAAATTCACCTTGCGTATAAAATGACAATTCGCTGTCTTTATGTTTCTCAATGAGTTCCAATTTATAGGGCTCGTCTTTGCAAACCTCTTTTGCATCTTCATAAGACAAAATTTTCTTTTCAATTGTCAAATTTTCTTTAACAATCTTTTTCATTTCTGCCTGAATTTTATCTAAATCTTCAGTTGTAAAGGCATTTTCCTTATCAAAATCATAATAAAATCCTGCATCAATAGCCGGACCTATTGCTAATTTCACATCGGGATACAACCTCTTCACAGCTTGTGCCATTATATGTGCCGCAGAATGATTTATTTTCTTATCTATATTATTCAGAGTACTACTCCTCTCGAAGTTCCGTATTAGTTGTGGTAGTTGGCATTTTAGCTGACATTTTAGTTAATATTATTGTTGTGGCAGTTTACATTTTAGTTGACATTACATTGCTTATGTTAAGTTATATTAACTATTACCAATACGGATATTTATTAATTAGATTAAAACTACCACTTGTGGTAGTTTTAATTTTACATATTTTTAAGAGTACTTTTTTAAGAGTACATTCTATTTCTCGGGGATAATCAAACCATATTGACCGTCATTACGTTTATAAACCACATTCACAACGCCTGTGTTGCCATTTTTAAACATAAAGAAATTGTGTCCGATAAGGTTCATTTGCAGAATAGCTTCGTCAGCAGTCATCGGTAAAACGTCAATAATCTTTGTTCTGATAACGTTATATTCGGATTGCTCGGGAATTTCTTCCTCGAAAGTTTCGGTGAATGCAGTTTCACGCAAATGAGAGGAA
>JAISIJ010000174.1 GCA_031262245.1 Oscillospiraceae bacterium
GAATCCGCTGCTGCTGCCGATTGACAGCAAGTTCCCGATTGAGGACTACAACCGACTTTTGGCGGCAGACGACAAGACGGAGATTGAAAATGCGAGAAAATCGCTCGCACAGAAGATAAAATCGTTCGCAAAGGATATTCACGACAAGTACATTTTGCCGCCGAAGACAACTGATTTTGCGTTGATGTTTTTGCCGACAGAGGGCTTGTATGCGGAGGTCGTGCAGAATGTGGCACTGTTCGAGGAATTGCGGGATAAATACAAGGTGACGCCGGTCGGAGTGACGACTTTGTCGGCATTTTTGGCATCACTGCAAATGGGTTTTAAGACATTGGCAATCGAGCAGCGTTCGCAAGAAGTTTGGAACGTTTTGAGCGATGTTAAGCGAGAATTCGGCAAATTCGGCGGTATGCTCGAAAAGGCACAAACCCAGATTCAAACCGTGGACAAGACCCTGTCAGAGCTTGTCGGTGTCCGCACAAGGCAAATGAACAAGGCATTGCGAGATGTTACTGATTTTGATTCTAATAGACAAAATTTGTTAGAAGAGGTGGACGATGAATAATATTATCAATTATGAAAAATATCAAATAGCTATTACAAAAGTAAAATTAATGCAGGTAGCAACATTCCAAAATATTGAATTTGAGCCGTCATATATAAATTTCTTTTACGGTAATAACGGAACAGGCAAATCTACAATTGCAAGCGAAATATCAAAGCTGCAAAATCAAAACATTACTTGGGATAACGGCAATAGCAATTATGAATTTTTGGTTTATAACAAGAATTTTGTAGATTATAATGTATCTGATTACGGTTCGTTGAAAGGTATATATCTGTTAGGTGAACACAATACGGAAAAGCAAAAAGAAATAGACGAGAAAGAATTAACACGCAAAAAATTATCTGCTGAATACTTAGATTGCAAATCAACTTTAGAAAGCAAAGAAAGTGAATTATATAATTTTAAAAGTGGATTTCCTAAGCATTGTTTTGATGCTACTAAGCAAATACGACCCGATTTTGGAGGAAATAAAGGGGACTTTTATTCAAGTGAAAAGTTTTTTCATAAATTAAAGAAAGTAACCAAGGATTTAGAATATTTCGAGGATTTGTCATCCAAATACACTTTTCTTCCCGAAGATATGGAACATTACAATAGTCAAGGAATGGACGAAAAAAGCAAGCGTAAATTTATACAAAATCGATTTTATGAAAAATTGAAAAAAGACTATGTTACTCTTTTCAAAGAAGAACTTAATTGGCAAAACACCTTAACTCTTATTAATTTTTCTCAATTGAATTTTTATGAAAATGCTACATTATTGTCTGAAATTATTGAAACAACAGGAAATAATGCTTATGGCGTTTTTTATAAACAACTTCAAAACTCTGATTGGGTAAAACAGGGTTTAGATAATTATCACGAAGATTTAGACGGGAAATGCCCTTTTTGTATGAGTAAGATAAATGAAAAAACTTTGAATTTAATAAAAGAATGTTTTGATGATATTTATTCTCAAAAAATAAACAGCTTAAAGAATTTTTCGCAAGAATATGAGAATTATATTAGAACCCTTATAAATACATTGAAAAGCAATTGGAATTGCACTTTTTCAAAACTTGATTGGGAATTATACAACTCAAAAATTCAATTGGCAGAAAAAACTTTTGAGAATAATATGCAAATTATTAATTCTAAAATAAAAGAACCCTCTAAACAAATACAGTTACAGAGTTTGCAACCATTGTTGCATGAAGTTAACTCAATTATTATTGCATTTAATTCTGAAATTACCAAAAACAATGATATGTTTAAACACCAAGGAGATTTAATAAAAGATTTATGGGACGATATTTGGGCATATATAGCCTCATATTTACAAGAGGATATTTTAAAATATAATAATAAGATTTCTTCCTTAGAAAATCAAATATCGAATTATAAAACCGAATTGTATAATATAGGAACAAAGGGTAAAGAAGTTAATGAAATTATCAAAGAATTAAAAAAAGGTCTAATCAGTATTGAACGTCCGATTGAATATATGAATAATATTCTTCAAGAGTCTGGTTTTGAGGGATTTAATTTAGAAGTCGGTGAAGATAAGAAAACCTATAAAGTTATTCGCCCAAACGATAAGAAAAATCCTGCTAAGGGGCTTAGTGAGGGAGAACGAAACTTCATTTCTTTCCTGTATTTTTATTTCACTGTAAAAGGAATACAAAGCAATAACGGCGAACTACCAAAAAATTCTATGCGTGACAAAATAATCATTATTGATGACCCCGTTTCAAGTATGGACAGTAGTGTTTTATTCACTGTAAGCAGTTTAATACGAGAATTAATTGAAGATTGCTTTAATGAGGGTAAAAAATATCAAATAAAACAAACGTTTATTTTTACTCACAATTCCTATTTTTACCTCGATATTATAAATGAATGGACAAATAACTATAAGAAAGTTTCTTTATTCTCTGTTAAGAAAGACCATAATATTTCAACCGTAAACCTTTGTGTACGAGAAATAAATAACGAACATCAGAAATTT
>JAISIJ010000238.1 GCA_031262245.1 Oscillospiraceae bacterium
TCTCAACCAATGAATAAAAATAAAACAAAAAAGGCACACGATTAAGTCAATAATCGTGTGCCTTTTTAATGATTAAATACATTTTTTTGTAAAAAATTTTAAAAAAGGTATTGACAAAGTGGTAAATGTGTGTTATAATGTAGGTGTATAGGTAGAAATTTGTCATAATTATCTGAATGTGAAGAGAAATAAATTGTAATACAATGGCAATAGGTGAGTTTTAATGGATATATGTGTAATATCAAAGTAGTGTATTGATAAATACCACGATAGATTCATATGTTTAAACAAAAAACTGGTTTTTAGTTTATAAATATTCAATTAATTAGAATAGTCCTGAAATGATTTTTGAATAAACGTTTGTAAAAGATTTGGGTCTTGACAAGATTAGAATAGTATGGTATACTATAAAATGGGGGTCAAGACAAAGTGCCACTTTATCGGTTATTATTCGGGGTAGAGCAGATATTGAAAGCATAATTTACAGCGATGGTTGGCGTAGTTATAACGGATTGGTAGACCTTGGTTATGAAAAACATTTTCGAGTAAATTACGGCGAAAATGAGTTCTAAAAAAGCAACGGAAATCACATTAATGGTGTTGAAAGTCGGGGACACAGGCTCTGTGTTTTTAGGAATCTGAATTTAGATTTAATCACCGAAAAGATAATATCTATCTAATTTTAAAGATAATCCGCTCTAATCTTATCAAATCCCAAAGTAAAATTAAATTCAACGGGAGAAAATAAATGGCGACAAATATTACAGTTCGACTTCCTTGGCATATGAATGGTTGGAATGGAACAGTATGCAAAGAACCAAAAAGTAATGTATATTGTTCAGGTAGATTTTCATATCCGGGAGATGGTATTGCTTCAAACAAAGATGAAAAATATGAAGTTAAATGTGCAGGAAAACATTGTTCTCAGCTTGAAGTGCCACCGCCGTGTGCACTTAGTTGCAATGCTTTTGGTAGCGAGCATATACGTTGTCGACATGAACCACCAAAATGGTTTGAAAAACAGACCGGAATGTCGGAGAAAGAAACCGGAATATGGTCAGATGTGCCACCATATACAGTTAATATTTGGCCATATGAACAGATGTATACCGAAGAGGTAAAAGCAAATGCCGTAAATGGTAGGTCTTATAATAATGATATTCGCCGAAAATTGGCAAAAGAATATTTTGACCAGTTAGTTCCAAACGAAACTATTCTTGTTTACTATGCCAATTACAGCAATCCGTTCAGCGATGAAGAAAAACAACGCTATGTCATTGTCGGAATCGCTCGGTTGAGTCGACCGGTAGGCAAAGAAATGTTCTACGACAATCTTTCCGAAAAACTCAAGCAGGATTATGCGAATGGTCTTGTGTGGCAACGTTTTCTTACCTCAGATTATACTGAACAAGGTATGCGTATTCCTTATGAGCTTTACTATGACAATCCTGAAGTTTTAGAAAATATAGTAATAGAACCTGATAATCCGAGAGCATTTAAATATGCCACTCGTGAAATATCACATGATGATTTAATTACGCTTGTTGAGCGTTTAATTGGTGTTTCCGAATATCTTGCAGACTTTGGCGATACATCTCAAAACTGGAATTTGCGTAAACGTTGGCTTTCTGAACTTTTAAGCGAACTATGGAAAAATCGTGGTGCATATCCGGGTTTTCCGCAAGTATTGAATTATCTTGAACGCAATGACCTTGCAAATAAATATCTTTCTGAAACACGCAATAACGATAGCGTTCAAGCCTACAAAGCAATTATGAACGATTTGTTAGATGACCCAAAAACAAAAAGAAAAATCACCTTGAAAGGTAAAAACAAAAGAACTCTTTTACTTGATATTCTTCCTCGGTTCAATCTTACGAAAGAGCAGATTACTTCGCTCATCGAAAAGGACGGAATTGATAATGGGATAACTTCTTCAGCCGAAGAGATTGCTGAAAATCCGTATCTATTATGTGAGCAATATATCGGAAACAGTTTAGATGACGTTATTTCGTTTTATCAAATTGATAACGGAGCATTGCCTTCACCGGAATATGGTATAAATGCTACGACAGATGCTGATTCTTCCGAACGTTTTCGTGCTTTGTGTGTAGATGCACTAAAATGGGATAATACGCACAGTTTTACTTCGTCAGAACGTGTTCTTAATTTGGTAAACCATCGTGTCAATAAAATGCGTGACTGGCGTAAGAATTCTTTCAGTAATACTTATTTTGATGTAGACCGTGATATTCTTAAAAAATCTATTACGTTCAAAAAAGATAAGGACAAGTTGTACCTTTATTTGAATGAAGTCTATGAGGATGAGCGACTTATTGAATCAACTTTAAAGCAACTCGCAAACCGTCCTGACATTCAATTAAAGCAACCCGTAACAGCAGAAAAGTTTATGGATTTGTTATTTGATAACAATAATTCCTTGGCAAGTGTTCCCAAATATGCCAAAGCAATTCAGAATCAAGCTGAAATCTGTGCTGAAATATTCAGAAAAGGATTGTGTGTCATTTCCGGTGCTGCCGGAACCGGGAAAACATCTCTTGTTAGCAAAATTATCGAAAAGATAAAACAAACGGACGGTGCCGGCGTAGAAATTATGGTTCTTGCACCGACAGGTAAAGCCACAGAACGTATTCGTGAAAAGACGAATCAAACCGCAACTACTATACATTCACTAATTGCAAGTTGCGGTTGGTTAAATAACAATATGTCATTTAAACGTTCAGGCGGCGAAACTGAGAAGAATGTGAACACAGTAATTATAGACGAAACATCAATGGTTGATTTGAGTTTGCTTGCTACGCTATTTCGAGCTGTACATTGGAATAACGTGAAAAGACTTATTCTTGTCGGTGACCCAAATCAATTACCTCCTATAGGTCGTGGCAAGGTTTTCTCCGATACCATAGAATGGTTACGTAAGAACTATTCTGAAAATATCGTAGAATTAAAACACAACATTCGCCAAATGGAAAATTCCGTTAATAACCGTGGAACCGGCATTGTTGACCTTGCAGAAATCCTGATTCAAGAAAAGCAAAATGATATTTCAAAATCTGAGCGTGAAAAAGTTTTACGAAAAATTCAGGAGGGTGATGTTGTCGATAAAGACTTGTCGGTACACTACTGGCAAACTGCCGATGACCTTAACGAACTTTTGAAATTCGAGTTGATTAATGATTTAGGTTCGGATAAAGACGGAAAAGATTTGGCAGATAAATGGATAGAAGCATGTAAAATACCTAATAGCCATAACCGAAATCCTGCTCTTTATCAAGTTTTGTCGCCGTTCAGAGGAGATGTTTACGGAACTGATAGGCTGAATGTAGTTTTGCAATCGCTTTTGAACGGCAATCAAGTTAACATTCGCCCTCTTGACGGAATTACGCTGTTCGACAAGGTTATTCAGTTCGTCAATCGTCCAAAATCC
>JAISIJ010000247.1 GCA_031262245.1 Oscillospiraceae bacterium
AACTCAGGTAGAAAATAATGAAAAAATAAGGGAGATAAAATTGGAGTTGATTGATAATAGGGTTAATGCTTTTTGGCTTTGGTTTGGCGGTGGTGAGTAGATAAAAATTAAAACAGATAGACATACTATCTGTTTTTTTTATTTTTCGATAGATATTTTACAGGCGAAATTAAAAATGGTAGATAAACGAGTAAACAGGGTGATAACAGAGGGATGCTGTACTTTGATACCGAAAGATAAGGGGTAGTAGTGCGAATAGACAGCGTTGTAGAAACCGAGGTGTAGTAAAAATGGCAGAAAAGAAAATATCACGTGAAGAATTATTGAAAGCTGAACGAGATAGGATAGTTGATAGTATTTGTAATGATAAAGAGTTGTTAGGCAAAGTATATGAAATAATGTTCAGATTATGTGTTTCGGCGGATAAAAAGATATTGTTTAATGCGAAGAGGGGTAAAACTGACTTTATGGGTGTGTATATCCCGGCGAAATGTTGCGCTGAACTTGTTGAGGATTTGAAGAAGAGATATTTAACTCCGAGTGATTTACATTGTTTTTGCAACAGCAGAATTCCTCCCCTTTATTTTCACGATGTTATGTTTTACACTATTTTGCGTGATATTTTTTATTTAATTTTATTTATAAGATTGCGAGATTTCTTGAAACAGAGGGGTTGGGTGAGGTATCAAAAATATAACAATTTAGGGAAATTGATACTTACCCGATTAATATACACTATGGCTAATAAATTCACGGAAACATATCCTTGTGCGGAGTTTTTCAACGATTGGGAAAACAAATCTGCAAGATACGTTTTGAGCGGAAAACACAGAAAGGAAATTAATTTAAGTGAGTATCAAAGAAAAGCGTGAATGGTTTGAAATTGCTGTTAAGCTGATTAAAAACAAGGAATTTTATGAGCCTGTTTACGATATTTTTATGAAGATGTGTGTTTCAGCGGGCAAAAATTTCAGTGTTTACGAGGAGAGAGAATATGTTGCCAAGGATGTAAAGGATATTATACCTTTTACAGGTATATTTACAGGGGTATACGTTCCTAATGATTGCTATTTCGATATATTTACAGAGCTTTGCAAAAGGGTTTTGAACCGGCAGGCTTTTGATGATTTTAAATTGAGTGGTTTTTATCAAATTCCTTTACACCCTATGGGTATTTATTCTGCCGTTTACAGCTTTATTCAAGTATTTTTGTTCGCAAATTATTGGGAATTTTTAAGTGATAAACCGACTATTAAGCGTATGCCTCTTTCTTCCAAGGATACGAGGATTTTTGAGGAACTCTCTAAAAAAGCAATGCACAATTTTGCAATTGAGTATCCTTGCCGTGATTTTTTCAACGATTGGGAAGTTAAATCTGCAAGATATGTTTTGAGTGGAAAACACAGAAAGGAAATAGGGTTAAATGGCTGAGGAAAAATTAGCGTTTCATAGGAAATATCGCCCGAGTACGGTTGTGGGGTATATCGGAAATGAGAAAATGAAAAAGGGAGCAATGGCAGTTTTGGATAAGGGCGAAAGACCGCAAAGTTGGCTGTTGACAGGTTCAAGTGGGTGTGGAAAAACCACATTTGCGCGGCTTTTGGCGAAAGAATTTATGTGCGAAAATCGTAAGCCTTTTAAGGGTGCTTGCGGTGAGTGTGAGATGTGCAGGCAGGCGGATTATTTTATCAAAACCGGCGATACAAAGCAACAGGCATTTATAAAAGAGATAGACATTGCCGACCAGAGTGGTAAAAAGGATATAAACGGAGTTTTGGATGAGATGCAAGTTCCGACATTTATGGGGCAATGGAGAGTGTATATTTTCGATGAGTGCCATATGGCGACAGAGGGTGCACAAAATCGAGTGTTAAAAGTTGTGGAAGAGCCGCCGGAGAATGTTTTGCTGATTTTCTGCACAACCGACCCGGAGCGAATGATACTAACTTTAAGAAACCGTTGCACAATGCAGTTAGAGGTGAAAAAGCCGACTGTTGGTGAGCTGAGTGGATTGTTGCAGAGTGTTTGCGATGAGGAAAATGTTGATTTTGATTTAAAGGGTTTGAATTTTATTGCAGGCAGGGGTAATTTCGTAATACGTTCGGCGTTGACAGGTTTAGAGCGTGTTGTAAACGAAAAAGGCAATGCAAAATACGAGAGTGTTGTTGATGTTTTCGAGGGTGTGAACGATAAGTTAATCATTGATTTTTACAAGAAATTACTGCGTTCTGATAAGGATATAATGGAATATGTTGTGCATTTGCATAAGATAAAAACAGGCGTAGGCATTGAAAATTTCAGAACGGAATTGTTGGAGTTTACGAAAAAAGGTATTTATACAATAAACTCGATAAAAACTGACGGAATGACCGAGGGTGAACTGAAAATGTTCAAGGGGTTGTTCGGAAATTTCAGCGTTACGGAATTAGGTATAATAATGCAGAAATTGATGAGTTTGAACGGAGATATTGAGGCGAAACTTCTGCTTTGGGGGTATGAGGGGTTATTGGGAACATCCGTTGAAAATACTCAAAACAAAGAGAGTTTAAAAGTATTGGAAAACGGCGAAGAGAAAGGCTTGGAAAAGGCACAGAGAAATAAAATTATTGCTGAAAAGCGTGAGGTTTTAGAGGAAAACAGTACAGTTCTGGCAGAGGAGCAAATGGGCGAGGCAACTATGGATGATGTTTTAAATTTGTTCGGTGCGGCAGAGGTTAAGTAGATTGAAATTTTGCGGTAAATAGAAAAATCAGCGTAGATTAAAGCGTTAAATAGATTAAAAAAAGCAATGTAGATTAAACCCTACATTGCTTTTTTATTTGCCAGACAAAAATCCAGACAGAGCGTTTATTTATAAATAAAAGGCAGAGTTATATCCTCGGTAAAATTATTACATTTTTGGTATAAATTATGCCTTGACACAATATGTGCAAAAGTTAAACTTGTATATAGTGGCTCTGTGACAGGGAATTTTCAAGTTTTGCGTATCAAATCTTAACAAAAGGCTTAAAACTTGAAGTTGGTGATGTTGTGGGGTTGTATGAGCGTGATACTGCCGAAAAAGATAAATTGAAAGTAAAAGGTTTAACTGATTTTAACTATGCTGTTGTTCGTGAGATTACGGCAAAAGGGGTTAAACTTGATATTCTGCTTTATCCGAAAACACATTACAAACGTGTAAAAGAGATTTTGGCGGTGCCTAAGGAACAAATGAAAAAGCTTTATGCGGGAAATGTTCCAAAATTGAGAACCGGCATTGATAGCAAAAATTTCTGTTGGAACGACTTGGGTATTGAGTATATGCTTTTCGAGGAAAAACACTTTATTGTGCCGTTACAGTTGGATGATTATGTTCAATTCGATATTGGCAAAGAGGGTTTTATGGATTTTTATGAAGAGTATAAACACGCAGTTTATTATGATGAGGAACCCGAAAAGTTTGAAAAAATGCAAGAGGATTTTGAAAATTACAGCAATGAGGAATGGGTGAACGAAGCCGATCATATTTACTGGTTTTTGAAAGAGGAAAACATTAATTTTAATGAAACAAGGTTTAAAAACAGGTATTTCAAAAAAGGGTATACACCACTTTTTGACCGTGTTTCTGCATAAGGGGTATAAAAATGGCAGATATGCTTGATAGATTGGCAAAATATCGTAATAACACTTTACCGACTGAACCTGTGAAAAACGCTGAGGAATTGGCTAAATTCTTTGATAAAAAAACGCCTGAGGGTTATTATATGCACTCCCTCCATAGGTTGGGGTTTAAGGTTATTGAGGAAATAAACGGCGAATGGAGTTTAACCGAATTTGCGAAAATGCTGTGGAAAAAGGTGCAGAGCGTAGAAGATTTGGTGCTTATGCTTGAAGATTTCTGTGAACAAAGCGAGGGACGAGTTGGGGGTAAGAGCAAGAAAATCACCATTGCAACGGTTCACGAGTTTAAAGGTAAAGAGCGTGACAGCGTGTATATTTGGCAAGATACTTTCGGATATTTTCCGGCAAGCAAGGCTGATGTGTTTATTCCGGCGGAGATTGAGGAGGAACGTAGAGTTCATTATATTGCGTGTACGAGAGCAAGGCAAAAATGCACGATTTATGCTTTGAATAATCTGCACGGTATGTTTTTGAATGAAATGGATTGTGCGGTAACTGACCCGAACGAGATTAAGGGCGAGTTGAATATCGGTAGGGTTACGAAGAATGAATCGGATAATGCGATAATGCCCACGAACGAAATTAAAGGTGAGTTGAATTGCGGTAGAGTTAATCCAAGTGAAGTTAAAGATTTGGCGGTGGGGTAAAAATAAATAAAAGCAGATTAAAACAATCTGCTTTTTCTCGTAGACAGAGAGTTAATACACAAAAAGCGAGGTGATAAAATGGAAATTTACGAAGGGTATGAGGATTATAAATATACGGTTTCCGTGCTTACGCTTTACGGTTCGGAAATTTACTCAATGCCGTATTGCAAGAAGCCTGAGGTAAAACTTTCGGAGGTATCCCCTACATTTTTCGAGGTGAAAATTCCGTATATTGCGGTAGAAGCGTTGGAAAATGAGGAGTATAACGGCGAAAACCTTGAACGTGAGGATACGGTAACAGGTTATGGTTTAACGGTGATTGTTGAGGAGAGGATTGCAGATGATGAGGATTTCTACGATATTGAGATTGAGATAAATGAAGAGTAAAATAAGAATTTCTTGGAGAGATAAGTATGTAACCCCTCTATATAAAGAGGGGTTATTTTGTATTATGCACTTAAGCGTTTCTTGAAATATTTTTGCAAATCTTCAGATAGCCATTGAACATAGTCGCTGTGTACCAATTCAACATTATCTACATTATTGAATACAAAATCAATGCCCTCTTTTGTGTATAAATCTATGACATCAAGAACCTTTTGTTCGGTGGTGGCTATTTGGTAACTAAGGTGACTGCTTGCGTTTGGATAATTTATATTTGAGTTTTCGACTTCAATTATTGCCATTAAATCGCCGTGTTTAAGGCAATTGTAAATAAAATTTAATGGTACACAATACAGATTATCAACATCACTTTTGGTAATTTCACCTTTACAATAAACTTTGTACTTTTCTGATTGTCGTTGGTAGAACTCCTCAGAATTTTTTGTCATTTGTGATGAACGGACACATTTTGCATAAATCATTTGTAATCTTCTTTTTACAAATATTTTTCAAATAATTAATCATAATATTTTTTTACTAATAATAGCTTATGCTAAACTTTTTCGAGGGGGCTGCGGCGAATTTAATTTTTTTTAACAATTCATCTAAGACTTTCTTTCGTTCTGTAACAGTTTCTTTGTCTGATTCTTCTCGCCAACGTTCTAAATTTGTTTCGCTTTCAATTTCCGCAATAGCTTGTTCTTTGACTTTGGGCATAAGATGACCGAGTTCCCATTGAGTATAGAAAAGCGATAATCGAAAAAACAAGAACCCTATTTTAAGGGTTCAAGTTCTTATTTAGGGTTATTTTTTTTTTGAATTAACTATAAGGGAAAGTTCTGGAAAACAGAAAAAAAAAAGTTTAAAAAAGTGTAGAG
>JAISIJ010000383.1 GCA_031262245.1 Oscillospiraceae bacterium
GAGAGAGTTTTTCTCGCTCGACTCTTTCGAGGTAGTATCATTATCATTGCCTGCCTTTGGTCTGAGGAATTTCTTCCCACGCTCGCCCAATTCGGGGTCATAGCACACGGCAGTACAAATTTCTGTACCCTATGTTTCGATATTCGGTTTTCAAAATGCCGTTGAGGAAATATAACCATCCCCTCATATTTTGTTATTATAATACTGATTTTAAATTTTGTCAAGAGGAAATTTTGATTTTCAGAAAAGTTTATGGAAATCACACAGTAAACTCGTCGTAAAATAAAATTTAATTGTTGATATTGCACAAGCGAAATCAGATTTTTACTATTATTTATCAGTTATCCGTCTATCTCACTTTGCTTGATAACTGTTGCAAGTACATTTTTTTCTTTTTCTACTATAATTGAAAACTCAACATACTATATCTTTTTTGAAGTATATCAATAACAGCTTTTCTTTTTACGAATAAATAAGCCAACTGATACTGATTCAACTGAAAATCTTCGCCCTCTATCAACCCCATAAACGCCTTTTTCGCTTCCTCCGCAAACTGGTGCAACATTATCGGCTTAATCTCAAACATTTCCGATAACGGCAACAACAAATTTACCTCCTCACCCTTGAAATTTCCCCTCAAATACTCTTTCTGCATTCTACCGAATTTCTCTCTCAACATCTTGCAAACGCTATTTTTGTACAACATAAAAACACCCCTACAAACTTTTAAATTTGTAAGAGTGTTTAAGTCTGGGGGAGAACAGTTTTTTATGAAAGTAAAATTAATAATTTATATTGAATCTACATCTCTCCTTGTTGCTACTTGAATTAATTTACCGTTTTTATCAAATATAAAATAAGCAAAAACTACCGTATTCGTTGGAATATTATATTCTCCTAATCTGACATAAATATATTTACTTCCGACTAAATTTTCTTTAGTTTCTAAATTATTTCTATTCGGTAATCCGTTTTTTCCAAAGTGAACTCCATAATTATGGTTTATTTCTTTTATTTCCCATTCATCTTCAATTTCTTTTGACGCATTTTCCATACTTGTGCCTTTATCTATTTTTAAAAAAAGATATTTTTCAACCAATTTATTAGGCATAGATATTGGGTGTATTACAGTATAAATAATTATAATTATAAGAATAAAAGCAATAATTATTGACAATACCTTTATTGTTTTTTTTAAAAATTTTTTCTTACGACCCATTAATTACTCCTATTCTCCAAAGGCATTATTCAACGATGATAGTCATTCCATTTTTATTAATTAAAATGAAATGACTATCAAATTAAAATTATTGTTTCAATAATCTACATTGCCTCTAAATCTTTTATTACTACAATTTGAATTAGCTTACTGTTTTCGTCAAAAATCAAATATGCATATACAAAACACTCAAAGACAACTGTATATTCACCTAAATATACATAAATGAATTTACTTCCAACTAAATTTTCCTCATTTTCTAAATTAATAGTGTTAGGTTTACTATTTTTACCAAAATGAACACCATAATCATAATTTATTTTTCTAATTTCCCATTCATTTTTCTCAATTTCAAAAATTGCGTCTTCCATAGTTGTATCTTTAGGTATCTCTAAAAAAAGATATTTTTCAACTAATTTATTGGGTAAACGTATTGGCTTAGATAGAAAATAAATAATATTGAAAACAAGAATACACACAATAATGATTAAGAATATTTTTATTGGTTTTTTTAAATGTTTTTTACAGGTCATCTTGATTATTTCTCTTTTCCAAAAGCTTTATTCAATGATGATAGTCATTCCATTTTTATTAATTAAAATGAAATGACTATCGAATTAAAATTATTGTTTCAATAATCTACATTGCCTCTAAATCTTTTCTTACTATAATTTGAATTAATTTATCGTTTTCATCAAATATGAAATAAGCGTAAACAAAACATTCAAAGACAATTGTATATTCGCCTAAACACACATCAATAAATTTATCACCTACTATTTTTTCCGGGTCTTCAAGTATAAAGTCTAATGATCGTCCATTTCTCCCGTAATATATTCCGTGCTCATAATCTATTCTTCTGATTTCCCATTTATCTTCAATTTCTTTTATTGCCTCTTCCATACTTGTGCCTCTATCTATTTTTAAAAAAAGATATTTTTCAACCAATTTATTAGGCATAGATATTGGGTGTATTATAGTATAAATAATTATGATTATAAGAACGGAAGCAATAATTATTGACAATATCTTTATTGTTTTTTTAAAAAATTTTTTCCAAAAAATCATTAATTGCTCCTATTCTCTAAAGGCATTACTCGGAAGAACATTTTGATACCCCGGAACATAATAATCAGGTCCTCCCAAATCATCTATTCCAGAATACTTTAATAAGCTTACAGCATATGAATTAGAATTATAACCGCTTGTTTTACCTCTTTTAAAAGCGTGGTGCAATAATTCATAATCATAATTCGTATGTGCATTAAAATAATTTTGACCTTGAAAAAGATTAGGAATAAGTGAATTAATTTCTGAAGAAGTAGTTAAATTAATCATTTGCACCTTAATGTCAAGCATAACATCTCTTTCTCTATTATACTCTGCCGTTAAAGAACCTACTAAACCCTTTAATTTGTCACCCCCAGCTCCAAAAGTTAAATAATGAATATTTCCTACACTATTTACAGCATACTCATTATTATAATATTCACTTTCAGAATTTGCAAATAGCATTACAGAAGAATGATATTTGTTAGACGGCTTAACTCTTTGAACTCCCAGAATAATTAACTCGTTAATGCTACGTCTTGACATATAATCTTCTATATCTACGTTAATCCAATCAAATACCCAATTGGAATTTTTTATTTCATGATATTCAGCAGGGGTTGGGTCGGTAAAATCATTAATTTTATCGCCATCTGTATCTGTGGATAAAGGATTTGAATGATATTTTTCATTAGGGTCAGACAAACCGTCCCCGTCTCCGTCCTCTTTAGTAGGGTCTGAAGAATATCTAATAGAAGCATAGTAATTATTCTGTTGCCTAACAAGATTAGTTATTAAACTTTCTTCATAATAGATATAGTTGGTATTATTAAGGGCATTTATTCTACAAACAACTTCTTCGCCGTCTTCAAGTCCGTCGTTATCGGAATGTTTATCATTTGGGTCAGAAGCAATGGGCTGACCGTTGATTTTCAAACCATACATTTCTATAATATTTGGAACAGTATCCCCGTCTGTATCATCCCAATTAATTTTATCGGTTACAAAGGCAATATTGCCAGAATCATCATATTCAATGTCGTTTATTTCCCATTCACAAATAATTCCGGTATTAGCTAAACCTGTATGAGAATTATAGTCTTTTTCATCATTCCATTTAGTTGTTCCGCTGTAAAATTGCAAATAAGATTCTCCGCCGCTATTATTATTAGGTTCTCCGCCATTCCAGTTAGTATAACCCCAAGCCTCTCCTGTAATCCATTTCCAATCTCCGTCTTTTTCCTTATCAGTTGCCCCTAACCAATAAGATTTTTTACTGCTTTGGGCATATAGAGATTCGATAAAAGTTTGCTCCTCTTGACTTGTAATTGTAACTAAATTTCCGCCGATAACTTCACAAAAAGCTTTTGATTCTTCCCAAGTAAGCCCTGATATATCACCGGTTTCAATGATTAAATAAAAATGTCCGTTAAAGTAATCATATACAGAGTTTCCGACAGAAATTCCGGCATCTTTATATAAATCCATATAATATTCTACGTCACCCAGAGAATTTATTTTCCCCCATTTTACACCTCTGTTAGTAAGAACATCTTCAATTTCTACTCCTTCTTCGGTAAATATTTCAGGCTCAAATTTCTCAAACATATATGCCCAAGCTTCATACCAATCATTGCTGTCGACCACCATATATTGCGAAAAATGAGAAGTAATGACACTGATTTGTCCGTTATCGGAATCAGAGGTCACAGTGAAATTTTCATCTTGAGAACAATCAACAAATTGTTGATTTTCTTCATCATACCACATTATAGTGAGATTTTCAAACAAGGCATCACCAAGCTTAGTCTGGTCAATAGTAAATGTGAGTTTTGCCTCTTCAAACTCCGAGGTAGTTGAAAAATCAAACGGGTCGCCTACCAAACCTACGAGATTCGATGACATTATATCAATACCCATAACACTTTCAACGCTCAAATTATTATCAAGGCTACCATTTGCAGTCATTTCAACGGAGATATTTGTAATCGCACCATCAGAAGTAACAACTTCTTTTTGCACATTTTGTGCAAATTTCTCATCGCCGTCAAGTATGCCGTTACCGTCAGTATCGGGGTTAGTTGGGTCAAAATAAATACCATATTTAGTATAAATAACACCTGCATAACTTTCTTCCCCGTCTAACAACCCATCGATATCTGTATCTTGAATAAACGGGTCAGAACCGGCTGCGACTTCCTCGCCATCAATCAAGTAATCTTCATCAGTATCGGGTTCAAGTGGGTCAGTACCGAGTTCAAACTCTTGTAAATTGGTTAAAAAGTCCTCGTCTGCATCTTCATCAGCATCAGAAACTTCGTTACCGTCAGTATCAGGCAATAAAGGTGAAGTTTCGAGAATTAATTCCTCATAACCATCAATGAGTAAATCGCCGTCTGTATCAGGGTTATATTTGTCGGAATAAATTTCGTTTTCGTAGTAATCAGGCAAAGTGTCGCCGTCACTATCTCTTGAAATATATTCCTCAACCGATACAACAAGTTCAGTAGCAGAGAAACTCTCAATTTGAGGATTTTCAACATTACTACCGCTAATTTGCAGAGTATAACTGCTATTTGGGGGAATATTTATGAAGATTCCTGTATCAAATTTTGATTTAATTGTGTAGGAGTTTTCGCCTAAATCAATTATATCATAACCCCAGTTTGAAAGCAAGGAAAAGTTTGTATTAATCGTAATTTCAGGCATACAAATTTGTTCATCGGTAGTATTTGTAAGTATAAGTTGACCGCCGAAAGTATCATAATTGTTAGAAATATTTGCAAGTTCAATAGTTAAGCCTTCTGTTATTTCTTGTCTGCTTTGAACCATATCAATGCTGTTTGGGAAGTAGTTACTTTCAGCACCTACAAGGGTATATCCGAAGTTTGTAGAGGAATTAGGGGTTATTTCGCCGAAATTAGTAGAAGTATGAGCTATATAACTGAAATAATCATTTGTAATAACTTCTGCATTATAAATGTTGAT
>JAISIJ010000423.1 GCA_031262245.1 Oscillospiraceae bacterium
GCGAACCTCCTTTTTGCGGATATTTTTAAGAAAAATGTGCATAATAAAATGGAATAAAAAAAGAGCCAAATGCTCTATGTATGGTTATTTTTTTCTACAAGAAACACACCCTCTCGGGCGGTATCTCGGCTGTTTTTTAATTAATTTTTGAAGTTAAATTTCGCTGACTTCCGCCCAAGCCTGTTTAAGTTGTTCCTCGGTTGCATTTTCGTACTCGCCAAATGATATGGTGAAGAGGACGATAATGCCTGCCGTTTTTTGTCCCAAATTCGCACCCAGAGCGGGCGAAATCCGTTGTCGGCGAACATTTGCACGGAATATGCAAATGTCGGTTCGATGTATTGCAATCGGACGGAATATTTATGTTCGCAGTTGAGGGTTTACGGCGTCTTATTGCCAACAAATTTAAATTCTGCGAAACCGAAAAAACACGTTCGGAACTTCAACGTTATCGTGTTGACAGCAACAGCGTTTGTGCCACACAAAGGGCGAATGGGCGGGAAAACCTTTCAAACTTTTGTCGTGGCAGGAGCAAATAATTCGGGATATTTTCGGCGTTGTAAAGGCTGACGGCACTCGACAATTCAATACCGCATACATTGAAGTTGCGAAAAAACAGGGCAAATCCGAACTCGCCGCGGCGGTCGCTTTGTATCTTTTGTGTGCGGACGGAGAGCAACGTGCGGAGGTTTTCGGGTGTGCCGCAGACCGCCAAAATGCAGGGATTGTGTTCGCCGTTGCCGCCGATATGGTGCGGTTCTACTGTATACAGTTAAACTGTTATGCGATTTACAAAAATAAACTATGAAAGAGAGTGATAAAAAGGAGTATCTGGGTTTACTTTTATTTTCGCATTTCAGACAGTTAGATAAATATCAAATGAAAAAAAGGAGCGTTTGATATGAAAACAATATATTGGATAGATGATAATATTTCACAACTAAAGATAGTTGCAGAAAATGTGTTTTGTGATTTGTGGCAAAATTCCGTAAACAATAAAATAATTTTAATCGGTGATGACTATAAAAATATCGAAACCGGTTCTACTATCTCACAGAAACAAGTTGACAATTTGGATGAGCCACCCTCTGAAGAAACAAAGGCTTTTGTTGAAAAACAATTTGAAAACTGCGGTAACACCGTTGATTATGTCCTTACGCACACTTGCCCTTATAATTATATGCGGATTGAGATGTTTATTTGTGAGACTGATTCAAGCAAAGTTGATTATTCAACTGAAAATTGATATCAATATTTTGCATAGAATATTAAGTTTAAGAAGAGGTATTGCAGTCATTATCATACAAATAAATGTATTTTGAAAATTGGATTTTTGTTTGATAAAATCGTGGAGTTTAGGAGGAAAAAATTATTTTCAAAATATTCAATATATTTCTTGACATAGAAAAATTTATATGTTATACTATAAAAGGGTGATAAAATGGTAAATCATAAAACTTTGGAAGCTTTATTAAAAAATAAGACGATTACTCAACAAGAGGGGTTGGACTTTTTTGATACGCTTGAACCTGCCGATGTAAAAGAATTAAAATACAAATGGAAAGGCAGTGAAGTGCCATCGGGTCATCCGATGGACGGTATGTTAAACGCAGTAAATTGGTATGGCAAATATTTCACAGACGTTGATAACGTTTATCCTCTTATTTTTGAGAAAAATAACGGAAAATTATTTGCGGGAAATCCTAAGCTAATGCCTATTAAAGCATTTGAAACTGCTCCGAGATGGCTTGTATCAATACTTTTTAAAATAGCAACACCGTTTATAAAAACTAAAAAAAGCAGTGCAATATTGAGAATGATGGAATTCAGAGGAAAATTAACTGCTGCTATGATTTATGACGATAAACCGATTATTGATATTTTTGCTAAGATTGATGATAAAACTTTTCTTGGAATCACCGAAACAAAATGGGATATAGGTCTGTATTACTTTTTTATAATTAAATATGTGGGAGAGAAATAAATGAATATTTGCTATCACTATTATACGATTAAAGCACTGGCTGTAAAAGGCGGTTTTAATGAAAATGATGCACAAAGAATTGCTCACTATTCGCAGTTGACCGATGATTTTGTATTATCAAATACCTTGCTAATACATAAAAAACCTCCCGCCTTTTTTACTGACAACGGTTTGGCAAAGGAATTGATTGGTGATATATGGGCATTACAACCTTGTTCAACAGGAATTAATATAGTGAAATCTGTTTCACATAATTACCAAAAGCACACTTTAACTCCGTTTCATTTTATAACCCCGAAAACTGTAAAAGAGATTGAAGCTTCAGCCGATTTCAAGAGAACAGATTATAGATGTATCAAATCAGTTAATGATTGTAATTTGTTAGTTAATAGCTTAATGAATGAAACTATTGAACAGATTAAAACTGAAAAAAACCAGAAAAATCTTATGAATTTGGGGTTAATGGTTCATACATTTGCCGATACATTTGCTCATTGTAATTTTTCCGGTTTTCACGGATATGAAAATGAATCCGTAATAAAAAAAGCAGTTAATAAAACAACCGGCAAAAGCGGTATTTCAAATGCCGAAATATTATTTTATAAAATATTACCGTCAATCGGTCACGGCAATGTCGGGTCTGTACCCGATATTTGTTGTTATGATATATCATATACTATGAAATCGTCGGAAAACAGCGGCTTGGATTATTTGGTTCAACGTGATAATACGGAAAGTTTTGCTGTATGTTCAAGAAAATTACTTGATATATTCTGTGAAATTAACGGAAAGCCTTTATTTAATGATGAAGAATTTAATACGTTGCAATCTGCTCTTATGAAAGCTCAGTACGTTGAAAAAGAAAAGAATGATTATTACGCACAGAATTTTAAAAAAGTTTTCCCCGACATTATATTTAATTATGATAAAAACGAGTATATGTCGATTGATTTGACTGTTGAAAAAAATTACGATTTAGTTTTTGAAAACTCTGCTATGAATTTACCGGACGAAACATTACACGATGCTTTTTCCGCAGAGGCTAATGACATACGAGAATTATGCAAAGTTCACCTTAAAAATGTAACCGAAGATTTCTTTGATTTTAATGAGCTTGCATATAAACGTGTGCTTGCAGTTACTGAGGAATACCGAGCAACAGGCACCTCTGAAATTTTTAATGACATATGCGTAAATTATATTAATCAATACACTATGGAGAGACACAATGGCTGATATAACTTTAAAGGATATACGTTTATCCGAATATACCTTAGATAATTTAGACGGTATAAAAGACTTAAGCACTCAAATGATGAAAGAACCGGTTCATATTTGCATTGAGCGGGCACAGTATATTACGGAATATATGCAAAAGCATAATAACGGCGACCCGGGTAAAAATCCCGTAAAATATCGTGCCGAGGCTGTTTATAATTATCTGATAAATAAAAAAGCAATAATTCCCGATAAAAGCTTAATTGCGGGAACTACCGGTTCATATCTAAAAACAGCACCTGTCTATCCGGAATTTATCGGTTTGACAATATGGTCGGAGCTTGAAACTATCAGCGGACGGGAAAAAAATCCGCAGCTTATTACAGAAACCGAAGCTGAGAAACTGAATTTTGATATATATCCGTATTGGTTGAATCGTGATGTACTCTCATCTTCAAAAAATAAATACGGAAATATTATGCCTATACGTTTACTCGAAAAACTGATTTTTTATGTTTCGGGAAAAGCCGGCTGTATTTCTCATACCGTTCCGGATTTTAAAAAAGTATTATCCAAGGGAATGAATTCTATAATAGAAGAGGCGGATAAGAAACTTTCAGAAACTGCTGATGATAATAGCAAAGATTTTTATGAGGCTGTATCGATTGTTCTCAAAGGTGTTGTAAAATATTCGCAAAATCTTGCGGACGAAGCGGAAAGATTAGCCAAACTCAAAAAAGACACAAAACGTCAGTCGGAGTTACTCGAATTATCAAAAGTATGCAGAAACGTTCCCGCAAATCCTGCCGGAAGTTTTCGTGAGGCGGTAAACTGTATATGGCTGTGTTTGATTGCCGTTCACGCTGAAAATATTAATATGGCAATAAGCCCGGGGCGTCTTGACCGAATTTTGTATCCTTATTATAAAAAAGATATTGAAAGCGGAATACTTACAGTTAAAGAAGCAATGGAACTTGTTGCTTGTTTATGGATAAAAACAGGTGATAATGTTGACCTTGTTCCGCAGGTTTCGGAAGAATTGTTCGGCGGTGCGGGAACTGCTCCGGCAGTTACTTTGGGCGGTATTGACGAAAACGGAAATGATGCGGTAAATGACCTCACATATATAATGTTGCGTGTTACCGAGCTTTTAAAAATGCGTGAGCCGAATATGAACGCACGTTATTATCTCGGAAAAAACAGCATTGAATATCGTAACAGAGTGAGTGAAGTAATTGCATCGACAAAAGCTGTGCCGGCTTTTCATAATGATATTGAAAATATAAAAACCCTTATGAATCAAGGAATTTCGGAAGAACACGCAAATGACTATGCAATAATAGGTTGTGTGGAACTTGCTTCTGCCGGGAAAAGTTATGATGCGTCCAGCTCGATTATTCTTAATCTTACCGCTGCTTTTGAAATGGCTCTTTACAACGGCAAAAGATATATTACCGGAGATGAACAGTTTGGTCCGCTTACAGGCGACCCGACAAAAATGGAAACCTTTGACGAGTTTATGACTGCATTTAAAGAACAAACAAAATGGCTTATTGCACAGGCAATTGACCTTAATGAAAAAATGGCGTTAATACACCAAAATATGTTGCCTTCTCCTATTTTATCCGCATTGTTTGAAGGTCCCATGGATAAAGGCAGAGATTTAATATTCGGCGGAGCAATTTATAATTCTTCCGGTGCAACACACGTTGGTTTTGCAGATGTAGCGGATTCTTTGAATTCAATAGAAAAAGCAGTTTATGATGATAAATACTGCACTTTCAAGGAACTGATTAATGCAGTTCGCAGTAATTTTAAGAATAATGATAAACTCGTTGCATATTTGAAAAATAAGACATTAAAATACGGTACATCGGAAGAAATAGAACAAGGACATTCAGTCGAACTGATAAAATTTTTGTACGACACTTATCAGAGTCACACTAACTATCGAGGAGGAAAATACCGACCGGCTTACTGGACTATGACAAATCATTCGGGGCAAGGTAAAATTACTTATGCACTTCCGAATGGAAGAAAAGCAAACCAACCATTTGCCAGCGGAATTACACCTGTATCCGAAACGGTATCGGATTTAACGGAATGTTTGAACAGCGTTGCGGCATTAAATAGTCTGCATATTCCCGGAAGTGAAGCACTCAATATAAAATTTACGGATATAAAAAATGCCGGTGAAGCTGAAAAACTCGGTCAATTTGTGGAGGCATATTTTATAAGCGGAGGTCAGCAAATTCAGTTTAATATTATGTCACACGAAATGTTAAGAGATGCAAAGAAAAATCCCGATAAATATCCTGATTTATTGGTTCGGGTTTCTGGATATTCGGCATATTTTAACGATTTAAGCGAAACAATGAAAGATGAGCTTATTACAAGAACAGAATACGGAATTGAAGACGGAAGGATGGTGTTATAATCAATGTATGAATTAACTTTAACGGAACAAGAAGCTTTAAACAATTTTGATTTTGATGCACTTTATGATGAAGATTCAGATATGTTTGCGGTTAATAATATTGATAGTATGCAATTTGTTAGGAGTGCTTTGGAAAAGAAAATTTTAAGTTGCATATCCGGGCATATTACGGAAGACATAATGGATTTGTTATTAAAGCTGATGAGTATTGTTTTCTTGCTTGATAAAAAATACAGGCAAAACATTAAGGATTTTACTGCAAAATATGTGTTTACAAGTAAAGAAAATAGTTTTTATGTAGTTGCATCGTTTAATAACGAAAAAATGAAAGTAAGCAAAAAAGAAGTCGATAATTTCGATTTTAAGCTGATATTCCGTGATAATAAATCGCTGATTAAGCTATTGTTTTCAGGTGCTCCCGATATTTTAGAGGCTATGCTTAATCAGGAAGTTGATTTTGACGGAAATATTAATTATATGAGTAAATTCGGTTATATGGCTTTGCATTTAGTAAATGAGGTGAGAGGCGGAGCGGTTTTTGCGTAAATCACCTTTAATATTCGACATATCAAGAGGACGAATTGACGACGGTAACGGAATCAGAACAGTTATTTTCGTTAAGGGCTGTCCGTTAAATTGCAGTTGGTGTCATAATCCCGAATCAAAATCTTATAATATTGATTTTATGTGGAACGAAAATAAATGTTTACACTGTCAAGATTGTGTAAGTGTATGTGATTTAATCTGTTTTGATAAAAATCGTCTGAATATAAAAAAAGCTGAATGTAATATGTGCGGTAAATGTTTTGAGTTATGTGTGACAAAATCTTTAAAAGCTGTCGGCAGAGGTTATACACAAAATGAACTGATAAAGACAGCTCTTAAAGATAAAGTTTTCTATGATGTTTCAAAAGGCGGTGTAACATTCAGCGGGGGTGAACCTCTTTCTTATCCGAAATTTATCGGCGGTGTTGCCGAAGAACTGAAAAATCACGGAATATCAACCGCAATAGAAACTTGTGGTTACTTTGACTTTGATAAATTTGAACACTTTGTTCTTCTGTATATTGATTCGATAATGTTCGATTTGAAATTTATTGATTCCGATAAACACAAACAGTTTACAGGTGTAAGTAATGAATTAATTATCGAAAATTTTAAAAAACTCACAAAAAAAAACATTTTACTTATACCGAGAACACCTTTAATTCCTGATATAACCGATATTGCTGAAAATTTAACTCAAATAAAAAACTTTTTACAACAATTTGATAAAGTATATCCTCATATCTTACTACCGTATAATTATGATGTTAATAAAAATAATTATTTGATGTAATTTAAAAATAAGAGTTATGTAATTATTTTTATCGATACTTATACTAATCCCCCATTAAAACACTTGCAAAATCCAATGTCTGAGAGTAATAGATTTGACGGTAGAAATTTGAAGATTTTTGACAACATCGCATAGTCTGTCAACAACAGAACTTAGAGTTTTAAAAATTTCAATGCGGAAACCGACTTGGCGGAATTCCTTCCAAATTTGCTCAATAGGGTTCATTTCAGGCATATAAGGCAGAATATGGAAGATAATAATATTTTCCGGGACGACCAACGCATTAGATTTATGCCAAGAAGCTCCGTCACAAATCAAAATTATCGTATCCTCAGCATATTTTTCAGATAATTTTTCTAAAAAAACATTCATACAAATTGTGTTACAATATGGCATAACCGGAAAGAAATTTTCGCCCATCAAAGGCTCTACAGAGCCGAAAACGTAGCGATACTCACAAATATGGTGACAAGGTACAGTGGTGCGGATTCCCATTTCACACCGGCAATATTTTGGATTGTTTATTCTTCCAAAACTCGCCTCATCTTGAAACATCAACCTAACTTTTCTGTTTTTTGACAGTTCTCTCTGCACAACGGATTTAATTTTTTTGAGGCTTCAATAGCCTCCGGTGATGCTTTTTTCGGGTGGCGACTGCAAGGCTTAACTTTCCGCCAGTTATGGCGGTTTAGAACCCTGTAAATTTGTCCGCTGCCGATTTTGTGCCCGACTTTTTCTTCATATTTTAACTTGATTTCACGCACGTCGACCATTTGTCCTTTTTCGGCTTTTCCCGAAAATTCCGCCAAAAATGCAGTTTCTTCCTCAAAAGTCATATTCCGACG
>JAISIJ010000430.1 GCA_031262245.1 Oscillospiraceae bacterium
CGTCTTCTACTTTCTCGCCGACTGCACCTTCAGCATCTCTGGCAAGTTCTTTAAGTATGAGAGCGGATATTTCAATCGGACTTAAATCTTCACTGTCAAAACCGTACTTTTTTGCATAAGGATATTTGAAAATGGGGGAGTTAGGTTGTCCCATATAATCCTTGACAAAACTTGCAACATATTTTCTTTCTGACGGGTCGGTTAAATAGCTTTTTGCTAATTGTCCCACAACCGGCGGATCACCGTTTATGTAAACAACCGATGCGGTAGTGAGGCTTTCATCAAGCGGATTTTGTATAATTTCAGCGGTGCCGCCATTAACTCTACCTATCAGTGAATATGTAGTACCTAAATCAATTCCAAATTTCATAACATTACCTCACTGCCTTATATTTTATCACTGGAGTTACTTTCATTATCCGGGTGTTCGTATTTCCAAACGATTATTTCTTCTTTTGAATAAACCTTAGTCTTTGAAAAGAAACCCGGTTTTGTACTTTCTTTTATGACATTGTTTAGCAATTTATCTGCGGTTATCTCATACTTAGCGTTCAAGGCTCTATGCGCTGTATATGTATCATTAGGATGAGATATTTGGACTTGAATTTCATTTTCTTCAAGGTTCTCAACGATACTGTCCAAAATCGGTTGTAGGTACTTTGCGGCAATTTTGTCTTCTTTATTTAAGTTCTCGCCATTAATATCAGCAATTTCAGCTTCAATACTATTAATTGCATTGAATATATAATTGTAAACGGCAATTAAGTGAATAATTATATCACCGGCATATTTTTCAAAATTCCGATTTTCCATATTAACTTTAAATTCCGCTTCAACAGTTCGAGCTAAATCTCTTGTATAATTAAAATCCTGACAAAAAAGCCTAAGTTTTTCATCATCAATTTTAACCAAACTATCTATTAGCGAGATTACTCTTTCATTTTGTTCTTGAATACTTGTTAACTGCGTTTGAATAGCATCTCTACATTTTAAGATGACGTCGTCTTTTTCTTTACCTGGTACTAACGACTTATGTATTTTCTTTTCTTTATCAATTTGTCCCATTTTATCACCTATAATCTTTCTTTATAATCATAGCAGTGAAAAACCCATACTAAAACATTTTCGCTTCAAAAACCGAACAGTTGTAGCAAACTCCATTAGTCTTATTGCATTTACCATAACCGTATTTACAACCATTATCGTTTTGAGCAAACTGTGCATCTCTTAGTTGGTAGAATTTTCTACTTTCTGTTATATAGTCAATTATTTGACCGAGTATAAGTTCGTGAATAAAACCACCGCAAAGAAAGAATAATCCTTTGCAAAACGAATCGAATACTTTTCCACGACCGTCTTCAATTCGTTTACGTGACATTCTGTAGCAAATCCAAAAATAGAATGTCACAAATAAAGCTCCAAATGCTAATGTTGGCATAACTTAATCCTCGTTTAACGGTTCAATTTTGTGTATTCTTGTCTTAATGTTTCGTGTTGTTCTTCAAGAGCATCAAAAACATAAAAGAGACCATCTACAAAAAAGTTATCCGCATTCATTTTATTCGCAGTTGTAATTGTTTCTTCAATTAATGAGTCCACATATCCATATACGATTTTCTTTCGTTCTATAGCAGTGTCTTCTTTTTTATATATTGCGTTTAATTCCGGTGTATCTTTTATTATTTGTTTTGCATACGAAATAACCACATCAAGTGTCGGTGCACGATGCTCTTTTTGTGCTTCTTGTGCTAATATTGTAGCGAATGACGCACCATTGCCGTACTTTTCATTTAACGATTTGAGATATTTTTCAGCGAAATTAGTTAATCCTTTAAGCATATCAGGAATCGTATGTTTTACAAAGTCGCGATTGTCAGTAATTGCCATTGAAAGCAAGTCGTTCGGAGCACGGTTCAAAACTTCAGCAAGTTCAGTCATCACCGTATATTCGAGTTTCTTGTGTCTTTTTGCATATGCTGTAACAGTTTTTATAAATCTATAATAATCACGTTTTTTTAATGGTGTAAGGAATGATGAAATACAACGCGGAAAGCCAATTCTTTCAGGATAATTCGCTACAGCTCCAAAAGCACGATGCAGTGCAGAAGCTCTTCCGAAATTTGTTTTCTTAACACAGTATTCGAAAATTGTACCTGGTGTAAAGCTTACAGATTGACAGTGTGCAAAAGCCTTTTCTTTCGGTATACTATTATTACTCGGAGTGCTAAAAAAATCATATAGAGCTAATGCAGAATCAAGGTGAGTATAAACGCGAAGTTCAGTTTTATCATCTATATCGGCAATTTTGACACCGTATTCGTGATCTCCGTACATATTATCTCCAGTTAAAATAGTCTAAAATATCGTATCGAATAATGAACTAATACTATGTAAATATTTAGGTGTTGACTTTATCGAGTGATTTATGCTATAATATATCACCGTCAATAATATTAACTTTATACTGCCAGACTTTTCGTAAATGACGTTCATTTACGAAACGCTCGAAACACATTGGCTTAGAAGGCATTTTGACCAGAAAAACTCATCTGGTCACCATTCTGGTCAAACACGCCGATAAGGGATTCCATATGTCGGCGTTTGCACTCGTCCGAAA
>JAISIJ010000468.1 GCA_031262245.1 Oscillospiraceae bacterium
GTGTGCCGGACGGTATCGAGGTTTCTAATTTGCAAAATTTCAGGGGTATTGATTTGTTGATTTCGGGGCATATCCATATTCCAAGCCCGGAGTTGGTTTACGATGATATGCTGAATTGCGGGCTGTTTTATGTGGGTTCACCTACAAGAATTCACGAGAAAATCGAGCAATGTTGGTATATGGATTTCAGCGAAAACGGCGAAAATGTTGTTTATGAAGCAAAGCTTTTTAATCTGTTGCCCTTATCTGAAACTTGGAATTTAGAGAGTAAGGAAATTACCGAAGAAGCGGCGTTAGATAATGAACAAAAAAGAGCATTATCGGAAATTTTGACTGAAATGAACAAGTACCATATTGGAGGGGTAAATATACCGAATCTTATACGAAATATCCCTGTTGCAAGTGATGAAGCGAAAGAAAAAGCGGTAGAATACTATAATAAAGCGGTAAATAACAAAAAAATTTAAATAAGAAGAAATGAGGGGTTTTAAAATATGAATATTAACGAAAAATCACAGGCAATTTATGAGGTTTTAAAAAAGGAAGTAGCTTCTGTTGCGGAGTATGTAAGGCGAACGGAAATGGTTGAATTTTCGGAGGAAAACGGCAGTTCCCAGTATGTAGCGGAGGTGTTCGAGGGGTGTGTTGAGGTGCTGAAAGATATGGATTTTGCGGCGGAATTTAAGGATACAGTATCTTTTGAATTGCCCAAACTTTTGGAGCAGGAATTAAGTTTCAAAGCAAGCGAAACAAAATTTTATGAACAGTATAAATCGGCGATACAGGGGTTATTCAAACGCCGTTTATTTGAAACGGATAAGGGGTTAATGTTACGAGAAGAATTGAAAGAAATTTTATCACAATAAGCCGTTTTCAAGACAAAAATCGTTTCACAGAATAAATATTTTGTTTTCAAGACTTAACTTTTTGTTCTGTAAAATAAATATTTGTTTTCAAGACTAAAATTTTCGTTTTATAGAAAAAATATTTTGATTTCAAGACTAAGTGGGTTTGATTTATAAACTCACTTTTTTGTTTTTAAGACTCGACATTTTGATTTACAGACACAAGGATTAAATGCAGTTAAACCAAAACAGATAGAATTTTAGGAGGCAGTTATGGCTAAAAAACAGGCGGTATTGGTAGTAGATTTCGGGAACTCCGAAACAAGGGCAATTGTGCTTTGCAAAAAAGATAAGAAATTAAAAGAGAGAAAATTTACGGTAAGTAACCGTTTTGCGGAAGTTGATAACGGGTTTATTCCTGATGAGGACTATTCCGATGATACGAGTATGGTTTTTAATATTGATACAAAAATCGGCGACAAAAATATTGTTGGAACATATGTATCGGGAGAGGTTCAGGAAAGAGAATTCAGCACTTCTTTCATTCGCCCTACCGCACAGGAAGCGAAATACACCGCAAAAAGCACAGTTTTATCGTATACAAAAGCAATTTTTAAAGCGTATGAAGCACTTGCGGATATTTATTCTGTTGATAAAGATAAGTTAGATGTTGAATGGACGGTTGTAGTTTTGTTACCTCCGGGCGATATTGAAAAAGGCAAGGCAAAAATGGCGGAATTACTGCAAAATATCAACAAAATTGATTGTACTTTTCCGCAGTTTAATAAGGATATTTCGCTGAAAAGTGTTGCAGTTTTTCCCGAGGGTTTTTGTGCGTATATCGGAACGGTTTTCGAGAGAGGGGTTACGCCTCGTGCTGAGTTTGTTGATACTTTAAAAGAAACGGTTTTAGTTTTGGATATTGGTGCAGGCACGACTGATATGCTTATTGTTAAGGATAATCGTGTTATTAACAATTCTCTTTATTCTATTAAACAGGGCGGAAATAATATTGTTCAAACGTTGAATAGCAGCTTTATGCGTAAAGGTGTTGAGCTGTTGGAGAGTGATTTGGAAAAGGCGGTTGTTACGGGGTTTGTTAAGGTAGGTGCAGGGGTTGAGGATGTTTCTGATACTATTTGTAAAGCAAAAAGAGCCGTTGCGGGAATAATCAGCAATAAGATTAAAACATTCCTTGAAACATCGGAATATCCGTTGAATTCAATCAATAAGTTACTGGTTTGCGGCGGCGGAGCAATGCAAAGTGAGAATGAAAAAATAACATCTTTGAGCAAGGTTTTGGTTGAACAGTTGAAAGGTGTAGCACCTTCTATTGAGTTGTTGAGTACGCCTGTTCAAGAAAATATTGTAGTAAATGAAGTTACAAAAGAAAAGAATATTGTAAAAAGCGAAGTATCGTTGAGAGAATTAAATATCTTGGGAGCAAGCATTTTCGGTGAGCGTTTTGTAGGTGAATAGATAAAAGCTTGCGGAAAGGGGTGACATAATTGGCAGATTTATAATAAACGCAAAAGGTGAAGAAATAAAGAATGTTATTTTTTTATCTGAATGAATAGATTTTTTTAGGATTAAACAGATGCATATAAAATTATCACCAAAATTTTGCTAAATCTTCAACTGATTCCTTAGGATTATTAGCTTTACGGTCTAATACTTCTGAAATCCGCATTAATACTTCTATATTTTTATCTGGAACACTTCCATCATTATAAAACCAATATCGAGATTCATAATCCGAAATATCTTCTGAAATTGGTTCTCCTAAATAGTTAATTAGCTCATAATCTCTATTAAATAAAACTTCACTCTTATCAGGTAGAACGTAAACTCCATAAGGCAATCTTTTTCTCATAAATTTTCTTCGCTCACTAATGGAATGGGGTAATTTAATCCCGATAATTTGTTCAGCTTTTTCTTTTGAAATGTCTTTGCTCATTTTTACACTTCCCTATAATAAAATTTTTTGGTTATATGATAGACGCAAATATGATGTTTTGCTTTCTGATTTAGCTATGAAATACAATTTTGTTGTGCTGAATGTGGGCAATTTGGATAATATTATTGCACAAGTTTTGTATAATTCTTTCTCGAAAGTTATGAACGGCAGAATTATTGTAAGGGGTACGCCGGCAACATTGAGAGCAGCATATATTAGGCTTTTAGGTATGGGAGATATGCAAAACACGGTTGTTTTATGTTCGGAATATCGGAATGATTCCAAGCCTTTGGGCGATAAAATCAAACAGAAATTTAAATTTGAGCCTGTGGGTGTCAGAGGACCCATAGATGTTATTTAATAGGAGGGGTGAATTTGGCACACAAGGTAGCGGTGAATTTTCCGATTAAAGATGACGATGTTTATAATAATTTAGTTGTTCCGTATAAAGAGAGTAAGGATTTACCGGGGCTTTTAGAGGGGTTGATTTACTCATATTACTATTCCGAGGAATTTCGTACTTTGTTTGATGAAGTGGTTTACGGGGTTGAGTATGAGGTAATTAGGGATGATGAGGAGTTTAATGCGGCGATTAAGAAAGCACAGGAAGCGGTTGCGTTGTATGATATTTTGGCTTCAAGTGCGGAAGATTTTCTTAATGACAGTATGGATGATATAAATCAGAAATTGAGTGCCGTGGCGGCGGTTAC
>JAISIJ010000044.1 GCA_031262245.1 Oscillospiraceae bacterium
AGCCGGTACTCCCTCGTTAATATCAATCATTAGCAGCGTTTTTTCCGATAACCCCTCAAGGTAATGCTTTACGGCACTAAAATTCTCATCAAAAGAATGTTTTTCAATATCCTCTAATTTGCAACCATTTACAAGTGTTGTTTTAACATCAGAAGAAAATGTCATATAACGTATCAAATAATAGTCATTTTTATGCTCATTCGCATAATATTTTGAACAAATAGTCTTGCCTATACCGCCTTGTCCCCACAAAACTAAAATATGATTGTTAGTGAATTTTTCGTGAATTTCCTCAATAATTTCTTTACGTCCAACAACCGCAACTCCGCCGAGGTCGGGCGTGTTTGAGGTGAGTTTTGGGGTGTTATTATTTGTATTAATATTGTTATTATCACCAATTACTACGGTATTATTGTTTCCCTTAATTACAGATTTATTATTGCGTTTTTTACCGAATATACACATATGTTTCACCACCTAACTTTGACTCACATTATTGCCGTCACCTTTGATTTTTGATTTATTACTTTTTTTATCCTGCGAATCAGTTTTAGTTGAACTGTTAATTTTTACATTTATTTTCAAAACCTTGTTTAATGTAATTAACGATACGATAAGTGAAAGAATAGTCGCAACCCCTACAATAATGTTGAAAACAACCATAATAATCCTCCATATTTTTAAACGTCCAGTGTTTACAATTATACCAAACCACAATATACCTGATTATAACCCTTATTCACCAAAATTACAAGAAAATTTTTGATATTCCAAAATATTATTTAAATTTATTGCGTTTCTTACTTTTACAGTATTCTTTTCATACAAAAAAGGGTAACTTTACCCCTGAAAGTTACCCCTACATATCAACTTTTCAAAAACCACATTCTTATCGATAAAACATTTTCGCTCATCCACATCTTCAAAAGCACTATACCCAATCAACAATTTCATATACGCAACCTCAACCGAAACATCAAAAATAAAATTTACTCCCATATCAAGCATTTTCTTTGAAGTGCTGTACAACCGCATATCTGAATCAAATGGAGCAACGTAAAAATCAACACCGTTTTCATTACATTTCCTTGCAAACGAAAACAACTCATCATTTTCTATGCAAGCTGTGCCTGAATGATATAGCCCATACAACACCGCTTCTGCCCCTGTATAAAGGGAAATATTCCTTAAATCCATTGCCGGGTGCGGTGCTATATACTGAACACAACAAACCTCTCTGAACTCGGAAATATGAAAAGGAATGTGTGCCGAGAGTTTCGCAAGAGTCGGATTTTTCGGGTCGGGATTCAACACAAAACCCCTGCCTGTGTACTCCGCAAACCAAACATCGCCAACGCTCGAAAAAGAATGTGTAAACGCCCCTGCCGGTAATATTCTCGAACCTAAATGAATACGATGTTCACCATTCTTTGCGAAAGGCACGAAAACACCTTTAACACCTATTTCACCGATAAAATTAACCGCCAATTCAAAATTCTTCTGCCCATTCGCACGCTCATCCTCCAACGGATAATTACTCGATACCAACAAAATCGGAACATCAACCTCTTGTAATAAAAACGATAGAAATATCGCCGTATACGCCAAAGTATCCGTTCCGTGCGTTAAAATTATGCCGTTACAAGTAGTTTTATCTATCTCTTTTAACCTCTCACAAATCCTTATCCAATTCTCAAAAGTTATATTTTCACTCAAAATATTAAACAATGTTTCAGTTCCAAAATTCACCGCTGTATCGGGATTATTATGATGGTAACTCTCTATCAAATTGTTAGGTGCGGAACTTTTTAATCCCGTTACATCATTCTGAAACTCACTACCGATTGTTCCGCCTGTATAGAAAACTTTTATGTTTATCAAGTTAAATCACTCCTAAATGTTTTCCAAATTTGTCTTGTCTATGGCAGATAAGAAATTAAGTAAAATTACCCCTAAAATTACCTACAACCCCAAATCACCCAACCTTGCCACGACCGCCTCTTTCGGAACATAAAAAAACTCACTCAATCTCTCAATTACCTCACCTACTACCATTCTTCCTCGAATCTCTATTTTCATTCGATATTTCTCAAATTGCTTCCGAAAAAATAACTCAGGCATAAGCAAATTTTCCGCAAAATATTCACTTCTCGGCTCTAAAAATTCAAAACTAACATAAGGATTAAAATTCGCTTTTAATGCAAAAGTGCTTCTGCTATTTTCATAAAGAATAATGTATAACGCCTGTGCAAGAGTGAAAATGCGATTCTTGGATTCAAAATTCTTTGCCAAATAAATACTTCTTTTCACGCCCATATCTACTCCGCATTTTATACTATCATTATCAAAATTCGCAAAATATATAGTAAGATTATTTTTCCTTGCAATATCGGCAATATCCACCTTTTTCGGTTCGCCGTTTAAATCTACCCCACAGCGGTACAATAATTCCTCTGTTTGCTGTTTTATTAAATCTCTATAAAGTTTATCTGTTTTTGTAAGCACATTATCACCCTCTTTTGTTTATGTTAAAATGCTTTTGTCTGTAAAAATAAAACAACACTTTGAATTCAAAGTGTTGTTTTACTATAAAAATGAAAATTTATGCGAGGGAAAGCTTTTCTATTTCTTCCATCGGTAAACCTGTTATATCCGCAACTATATCAAAAGTTAATCCTTTTTTCAAGGCATTTTTGGCAGCCTCCAATAACCCCTCAGTCTTGCCTTGCTTTATGCCCTCATCTCTTGCCGCTGCTTGATTATGCGTTAAATCAGTTTGGAATTTAAGCCTTGAAAGGTAACGAAAACGCTCCTCTTCATTTTGGCTTATATTTGATAAAATCTCTTTTGCCATTTTAAATTCCTCCTTATTCTCAAATTCGGAAACCTTGCCGTAAAAATCTTTATTACCGAAAAATTCTATATACAACGCCCATTTCTCCTCAGCACTAAGCTCACTTGTAGGCGTATTTATCAGCTTTTTAATTTTTGGTAACTCCACAAAAACAATTATTATCTTATCGGTCAACTGCAAATTATCATCGGAAAAAGTAAACCTGTGAATGAACTTTTCATCTTCTTTAATACCTCCGAAAACAGAGAAATCACAAAGTATTATCTGAAAAGTTTGTTTTAAATCGCTGTATTTCAGCGTGCTTTCTTGGCTTACAAACAGCTTACTCGCATAGTGAACACTTCTTATGCACAGATTTTCGTGCTGATTAGTCAGATTATCAGCCTCCATTGATTGGGCTTGCATCTCAATATTCAACTGCTTACCATCAGCCGTGGTGCAATTAACATCCAACCTAATAGCTTTTTCCAAACTGCTCAAAGCTATCGGCGGTTCATTCCCCGCAACAACAGAATCTACTATCTCTAACCCCGTGAACGCAGATAAAATGGCGTTTCTTACAATACCGGCGTTAGGTTTCGTTAAAGC
>JAISIJ010000056.1 GCA_031262245.1 Oscillospiraceae bacterium
TTTTAGAGTTGATTTTGTTAATCGGAGAATTTATGCACACGGTAGTAGTATTTTGCACACCCCTAAATGAGAATAATTAAATTGTTTAGGTTTTCAGTAAACTTGGCAACGTATAATAAACTGTCCATTTTTATGGGTACCATTATAGATTATCGTACCCGCTTTTGCAGGCTTTTATACAATCCTAATAATTTAACCTTTTTTGTGTCCATATTATGGGGAACATATCAATGGTTCTTACCCTTCATTAAACTTATTAAATAATAATTTCCATTTTTCAACATACTTTTCATCAATTTTGCTTTTGGGGTTCACTATTTGTTGTTTTACAGCTTTTGCGAGTTCTACTTTCCAACCTTGTGGTAGGTCAATATTATATTTTTGTGCGAATTCTTCTATCTGAGGAATTATTGGTTTCTCGGACGTGTATATGTCCTCAAAGTCTATTTCATCCTCATTATGCAATAAGTTGCCAAGCTTTTTGCTCATAAGAGAAATTGGAATAATATCTTCAAATTCCGATTGTTCAATTGTCGTAAAACCAATTATACTTAAAACACGCTCTTTTTGTTCTTTGTATAAACTATTATGAAGTTTTGCTCTAAAATCATTACCTGCTTTATCAGAATCCAAAAGTACGAATGGTAAACATTCACTTTTCCCGCAAAGAATACTTGCAACACCAGAAACACCTTTTGCTCCTCCTGAGGGAACAAAGACAATTTCACTATTAGGTTTGAAATCATTGTTTTTGATAAGATAAAGTTTTATGGCATTTAAATAGAATTGGTCGCTTACACCTTCAACAATAACTGGCTGACAACCTTGTAACAACACATCTGAAATACTTAGACCTAAAGCTGAATGTACAGCATAAATTGAAGTGGCATTATTTCTATCTTCGTTTTCTCGTAAGTTCCCAGACACAACAGTATATCCGTCTTTATCAACATAAACAACACTAACACGGTCTATATTATTAGTATCAATAAGAAATGGTGAATGTGTTGTGTGAACTATTTGATTTGTTTTTGCGAGATTATCAAAAAATTTTACAAGGTCTTTTTGTGCCATAGGGTGTAATGTTAGACCTGCTTCGTCCAGTAACAAAATAGCCCCTTTATTAGCTTCTTTACTTTCAATAAGAAAAATCAGAAAAAAGCTTAGAAACCATTGTAACCCTGTACTTCTGAGTTCAAGTGCTATCTCTTCAGAGCGTTTATCGTCTGAAACGAGTATTCTAAAATATTTTCCATCAGCGTGTAGTCTAAATTTATATGTGCCTTGTTTCCACCAATTAGAAAACTCGTTAGTTAGACGTACAGATGATGATTGTAAAAGGATTTCACGCTCCTCTTTTTTCTTTGCACCATCTTCAACTTCTTTAGGTGTAAGATTTTTAAGAGTAACAGTTTTGTTAGGATTAATAATTTGCTCTTCCGGGTCTTTTCCCAATTCGAGTATTTCTTCGGGTTTTAAATTGACAAATTCAAATAGAACTTTCAAAGTTCTAACTTTAGCGGCATTATCAAACCCTTCAACTTTTTCGTCTTTTAAAAGTTTAATAACGTGTGGCAAGTATATCTGTGCATCTAAATTCCCATAATTTGAATAGTAAACAAAATTAGGCATATTAACGACAATTCGTTCTCTTATATTTGAATCTTTAGCCGGGTCAGTATAATTAAATACATCTAATACTTTTAGAATTTCCGATTTTAGAACGACGAATGCTGGTGTAGCAGACCCCTTTTTAATTTTTTTGTTAAGGATTTTGTTAAACACTTCGCATTGTGATTTTATAATTGTTGTACTATTGTCAACTATATTCGATAATTCTTCAAGTATATTATTAAGTGAAATTTTGCTTTCGTCCTCCTCAATTTCAGAAATTTCAGATTTAGAATCTTCAACAATATCACTAATTTTGGAACTACACACCGATTGACTATTCGAAAATTTCGGAAAAGATACAGTCTTTACACCACTATATCTTCGTGTTATTTCAACAGTAGAACAAATATCAATATTGCACCCACAAGATTCACTAATCTCTGTGGCGAAATCCGTGTCTAATTCAAATTCTGCTCTTATGAATGTATACTTATCCGGAGTTAATCTCCAAGCAGAATACTCCTTAACTGGCATATCGTGAAGTAAATCTATTTCCCCATCACGGACTGGATTAAGTTTCCATAGTGCCAAAATAAGATTAGATTTCCCCGCTTCGTTAACACCAACAAGCGAAGTTACATCTTGACAATCAATCCAACCGCTATCTTTTACAGAACGGAAATTTTGCACACGAAAGCGTTTTAACGTCATCATTTTTATTTACTCCTTTCAGTTAATTAATTCCAAACTCCGAAGCCAATCCCTCACTAAGCGAAGAAAGTGATTTTACTGCTCCGAGCAATGAATATTCAAAATTCCGAGTATCCGAATCCCACGTCATAAAACCTAATAAGTGTTCATTACCGGTATCTTTAACTGTTTTGATATGCGATAGATGTGTTTCATTCCGTAGCAAGTCCATAAGGCGAGGACTACCGCCTTGGTCGATATTTATGAGCAGTCCGTATTTTGCACCCGATACCAAACAATAACCGACAAGCTGTGACCATTCTTTCAGACCCACCGGTTTACCGATTTTCACTTCGAGTATCAGTATTTCAAACTTTACTCCGTCCGTAACCAAAGCAAATATATCAAGCGAGAGAGGAGGTACATTTTGTGCAAAACTTTCTGCACAAGCACATATTTCAGGATTTGCGGAAATAATTGTCCGTAGCCCCTTTTTTAACTCGCCTATCTCCCAAAAAATGTAATGTTCACGGTGGCAACTTGCTTTGAAGTTGCTTTTTATCTGAGATTCGATATAATCACGGATTTCCGGGTAATATGATACTTCATTTCTTTCATTTCGGCTCATATTAAATCGTCCTCCGTAATTTTACGAACTGAAATTTTGTATTTGTTATTCATATCGGGTACTATCAGTTTTGTATATACTGCAGGATTTTCAGCACCAACCATAGCTGCATATTCTCCGTGAACAAAAATAAGAGGTGTGAGTAAATCTGGGCGGCGAATTTCAATATTCATATTCTTATCACTTTGGAGGAATTCTTTCAAAATATATTCAAAGTTTCCCGACACCCTGTTGCCATTAAGTTTTCCGATTTCAGCCGCAACTAAAAACGCAATCGCCTGTGCAACATTATTCATTGGGTATCCTGTAGTATGCCCATTGCCGTAAATTAAAGCAGTTTTATTAGACAAGAACTTTTCATACATAGTTTTAACGTCTGTTATAATAGGCGTATATTTTCTGTTTTTGTAAAGCGGTTCGGTTTCTACACGCTTTTCTAACTCTGTTTTCGTATCTTTGTACAATATCGGAAACGGCGTAATATAATCACCGGCGTGTTTTAAATGTTCCGCTATCTTATCGCAAGGAGCGTGTTCACAACCGAGTACAGCACAAAAGTGACGATTGTGGATATAATGACCTCCTCGAATAGTTTCGGGCAATTTCGGACTGTTTTCCGCTTCGTGAACACACGAGGGCTTAATTGATATAGTTCTATCTTCACACCGAACGGAAACAGTTTCTTGTTTTTGCTTTTTACGGTTCTCATTTGCTGATACAGCCTTTGTCCTAAAAAGAAACGCTCCGAATTTTTCGTATTGGTCGAGTTTTACACGAATTTTAAAGCCCTTTGTCCATTGCTTATAATAAGGATTTGACGCACAATGAATATTCGGGTGATTCCAAGCAACTTGGTCGGGATAACAGCCTACAGAGTGTAAAAGCTGACAAAGTTCGCAAACGAAAGCATAATTAAAACCGCTTATCTCAAAAGAGATAATTTGGACATCATCGGTAAAACGGCGATGTGTTTCTTTGGTACTTCCGATTGTATCTGCTATTCCGGCAATGAATTTTCTGATAAGTGTATCATCAACTAAATCTTCGGTAAGTTTAGCAATGGATAAAGAAGGATTGCTACGTAAATCGCCCTCGGCTTTAATGCCATATTTACCGAGTTCAGATTTTAAATCTGTCAGATTCCCACTGCAATTTATTCTCCATTCACCTTTTAACATCTCATACGTTGCATCAATACCGTATGTAACCATAAGCATTGGTTTAACAACTTTAATAATATCCGCACCGATTTTTCCGGCACGTTCGGCATTCTTTTGAATATCTCCCCATTGTTTATAAGGCAAACGGATAGTAAATGTGCTTGTATTATTACTGAATATTCCGCCACCTATAACAAGTCCGAGTATATATGCTTTGTCAGTATTCATTCTTGTGTTTCTCCATTAATATTAAAAACTTGTTCCTTTATAGCATTAGCAAAAACATAAGCTAATTGTGGCGGAACAGCATTTCCGATAACCTTGTACATAGCCACAACATTTTTTGTGCTGTCGTCAATGAATTTGAACGTATCGGGGAAAGTTTGTATTCGGGCTATTTCTCTTATAGTATAACGGCGATTATGGAGTGGATGGATAATACCGCAGTTTTCGGGTTGTGCCGAAGCAGTAATTGTTCCGTTAATTTCAGAGCGTGCAAAGCGACGATAAAAATTGGGGGAATGATAACGTTGCATATTATCACGAATACGCTTAAATCTCGGAGCAAGTTCCTCATAAGGGATATCTTTCCACGAACCGCCCTCGGGGATATGAGCAATCATTGACATTGCTTGGGGTGACAAAGCCCAATCAACCTGATTAGGTACATCGGGAGGAATTTCAAGAATAGAACCAACGTTTAATCCGTCTTTCGCTTGCTTTACAGGCGGAATAAATTCCATATTAAGGTCTTTGCGGATACCAACTAATATAAGTCTATGTCTATTTTGCGGTACACCGTAATCGCTTGCATTGTAAATATCGTAAGTGACATTATAACCGATTTCACCTATATTTTCGAGGTCTTCTTTTATAACGTCAATTAAACGCCGACCGTCAACATATTTAGTTGAAAGTAAACCTTTTACATTTTCAAACACAACAACTTTAGGTAATTTCGAACCGATTATACGCAGACATTCCAGATAAAGCATACCACGAGAATCGTGGACCCCTTTTCTGTTTCCGGCATTTGAAAATGGTTGACACGGAAAGCCCGCTGTCAGCACATCGCAGTCCGGGATATCTTCAACAGGAACATTACGAATATCACGCCCGTCAATATCACCGAGGTTTAGTTTAAATACTGCCTGTGCATCAGAGTCAAAGTCGTTTGCCCATATACGATTGTACCCGGCTTTTTCAAATCCTGTGTCTAACCCTCCGCAACCTGAGAATAATGACACCAGCCGAATAGGCATTTTTTCTGTATTTTTACGCTTCATTTATTTGCTCCTTATTAAATACTCTTTCCGGTAAAATTTCCATAATATCTTCAACTCTACATTCAAGCACGGCACATATTCTCGTTAATACATCTGTCCCTACGTTTTCGCATTTGGATAATTTAGCCATTGTAACCGTTGATAATTTAGCACGTTCACGCAAATCGGTTTTATTCATATCTTTGTCTATAAGTATATGCCAAAGTCGTTTATAACTAACTTTCATATAGTACACCTCTCACGATTTTTTCTTACTTTATTTATTATAACACAACTTTGTTTAAAATGCAAGTAAAATTTGAAAATTTAAATAAAATATTTATGTTTTCAAAAAATTAGGTTAGAAATAATGCGTTTAATCAAGTAACGGAATAATTAGGGGACAGCTAATATAGAATTAATTAACAATAATATCTTTTTATTTACAAGTGTTAGAAACAAACAAACCGCACTACTCGTATAAAAAATACAAGCGATGCGGCGTAAAAACAGTAAGATTCTAAATAAGGAAAATATTTCATATCGGTGGTTTGTTTTCAGATTTTAGATTAATAGTTTTTATCAAAAAAGATGTGAGGGTTGAAATTTCTTGAAACTTAGTTAACAAGATG
>JAISIJ010000076.1 GCA_031262245.1 Oscillospiraceae bacterium
CCTCAAAATTGGTTAAGCTGGATATTCTCCTTAACGGCGATATTGTTGACGCCTTGTCATTTATTGTATTCGCTGACAGTGCATATGCAAGGGGCAGAAAAATCTGTGAACGCTTAAAAGAAAGTATTCCCCGTCAAATGTTTGAAGTGCCTGTTCAAGCGGCAATCGGCGGTAAAGTTATTGCCCGTGAAACGGTTAAGGCAATGCGTAAAGACGTTTTGGCAAAATGTTACGGCGGCGACATTACCCGTAAGAAAAAACTTCTCGAAAAACAAAAAGAGGGTAAAAAACGTATGCGTCAGTTAGGTTCTGTTGAAGTGCCGCAAGAGGCATTTATGTCAGTGCTTAAATTGGACGAGTAGGAGGGGGATATGGATTTTAAAATTAATAAAAATGAAATTAATAAATTTGCACGCGAATTGCAAAAAGAAATTTCTAAAATAAAAATTCCAATTGAAGGAGAAATTGATATGTCTTTTAAACCACTTTCACCGCAATGTGAAGAATTGTTATATACATTATTAAATTCAAAAGACCCTTCTGAAATTGCTATTAAAATGTTTGATAATTTAAGAGGAAGTGAAGAGTTTACTTTAAGAAGTCGCTTTAAAGCTTTAGAAGAACAAAAATATATACAATGTTCTTGGAGTCCAACTTTTCCTCACTATATTTTAATTAATAAAGACAACTGTGAAAATTATGAAAGCAACAAAAAAGATTATGAACAGCTATCAAGGGGTATTATAAATAATAACTATAATGCTGAAACGCAACAAATAAATAATGCTTATGATAATTCTACTATAAACGCTAATCAAAATATTAATCCAAAATTAGATGAACTAAAAGAAATAATAAAACAAATAAATGAAGAAATTCCTGAAAATATTAACGAAGAAGACCGTGAACAATTAAGCACCAGCTTAGAAATAATTGAAAATCAATTTCCCGACATTGATAATCCAGCCAAAGGGGATATGGCTAAAAAAACCATAAAAATGGCTTTAAATAGTATCCCTAAAGTTGTTTCAACATTGACAGGTATTGTTTCACTAATTAAATTTTTTCAATGATAAATTATAGCATAAATTATATACAGGAGGATTAGAATAAAAAATGTTAATTGACGCACATACACACATATATCCTGAAAAAATAGCAGAAAAAGCCACTTCTTCTATAGGGGACTTTTACGAATTGCCAATGGCGGCGAGTATTGGAAATGTTGAGGGGCTTTTGAACTCGGGAAAGGCAGCAGGAGTTGACAGATATTTGATATGCTCCGTTGCAACTTCACCTTTACAAACCCGCACGATTACCAATTATATCAAAACAGAAGTAGATTTGCACCCTGAATTTTTCGGATTAGGTGCATATCACCAAGATAATATCCCAAAAGAGGAAATTGAGTATATTATTTCCTCCGGATTAAAAGGTATTAAAATACACCCCGACTTCCAAAAATGTGCCATAGATGACGAGAAATTTTGTAATTTATATGAAGAAATGGGAGATAAACTGCCCATACTTATCCATATGGGCGACAAGCGTTATGATTATTCTCACCCTAAAAGGCTTGCGAATGTATTGAATAAATTTCCTAAATTGAAAGTAATTGCCGCACATTTAGGGGGCTATCAAGCTTGGGGCGAGGCAGTTGCAGAATTAACATCTTTTGTTAAAAAAGGTAATATTCGCTTTGACGAATCCTCGAGCTTGGCGTTTTTATCCAAGGAAAAGGCGAAAGAAATAATCAGACATTATGGTGCAGAGAATATTTTTTGGGGTTCTGATTTCCCAATGTGGTCGCATAAATCAGAAGTTGAATTAATTGAGAGTTTAGGTCTGAATTCAAACGAATTAGACTGGATTTTCTATAAAAGCATAACTGAATTTTTTGGGTTATAATCATTTTGTTCAAAATTGGGAAAATAATATTTGTAGTTGCACTCTTAATTATCAAAATAACAAATATCTAACACAGTTACGCAAGAAAAAAGCACCCTGTTCGGGTGCTTTTTTTAAGCTTACTGTGCGGATATTTGTTATTTTTAGTGGCAAGGGATAGTTTAAATACAAAAAAATTTTTTCCTCTTCTCTTCTAAAAATAGTTAAACCAACGTCAACTAAATTGCCAACTACCACAACTGATACGAAATTTTGATAGGTGTAATACTCTAAAACAAATAGAAAAGAAAATTTATTTTTAGCTTGACTTGTTTGTCGTTTTGTGTAATAATTATTAAATAAAATAAACCAGTTAATTATAGGCGGTGTAAAAATGAATATTATTACAGTTATAGGCAATGGTTTTGATAGACATTTAGGTTATAAAACAGGATATACAGATTTTTTTAAATGGCTTTTTGAAGATAGAGAAAAAACCACAAAAAATATATATGTAGAAATCGAAGAACCTGTAAATTTTTCCTATATAGTTAATAAAGATAATATTAGAACACAAAAAATGGCGGGAGAGATATTGCATAATTTTAAACACGATAATTTTTATTATAAAGATATTTCAAGAATTAATGATTGGTGGTCTTTATATTTTTATGAAAAAAAGAACGAACTACCCAATGAAAATTGGAGTAGTATCGAAGAAAAAATAGAAAATATATTAAAAAAAAGTGAAAGCGAAAACCTTATAAAGAATGTAAGGCTGTGGAATTGGAGATATTATGATTTAAAAAAAGAGGGCAATCCATTAAGCTTTTATGACTATATACGAATTAAAAATGAAATATTTCCAAAAAAAGGTGAAAATGTTTTTGAATATTTACTTTCAGAATTGAAAAAGTTTGAAGCGAAATTTATTGAATATATGGAAGAACAATTATCAAAAAGCGATTATACATTTGAAGCAGATAAATTATTATCCATATTAAAAAGTTTTGCACAAAATGATTGTAATAAAAGACTAGAAAGAAAATCAGAAAAAGTAAATATCCAATGGGAGGATTATATACTCAATTTTAATACTATACTAAGTTTTAATTATACCGGAGATTTTATAAATGTTCACGGAACAATCGAGGAAAAAGATATTATATTCGGCATTGACGAAAAAACCGAAGTAGTGGACGGAGCAGAGATATTTAAGAAAACATATCGTAAATTATTTTTGAAACAGCCCTCTGAAGAACTGCCTGATGATTGTGATTATATACTATTTTATGGGCATAGCTTAGCACCTGCAGATTATTCTTATTTTTTGAATTTGTTTGAAATATATGATATTTACAAAAGCGGTGTTAAACTTTTATTTTTTGTCAATGATAAAATATATGATTATAACTGGTATAATCAAAAAGAACTTGCCAAAAATGTTGATGCTGTTTACAAATTAATTCATAAAGCCGGTAAGGACTTTTTGGGTGATTTGAAAGGAGATAATTTACTCCATAAAATGCAAGTTGAAAATCGTATACAAGTAGTAAAAATGTCGGAAGTATCAGGTTTTATGGATAAAGAAGAAATTGCACCTACATCAACGGAGGAGAAAAAAGTACTCGTTCCGATTTAAAATACAAAAAAAGCACTCGAGGGTGCTTTTTTCATATCCATTTAATCCAAAGTCTAAAAAGTGCCAACTACAAAAATAACTACGGAACTTCGAGAAATGTGAACCACAGGAACTAAGAGAAAACTAAAAAAGGAACAGAGGTATCGTTACAGGAACTATTAGAAAAGTAAAAGAGCAGTATTGTAAATATTCTCAACATCTTTACTGTTAAGATTATAAAACCCACCTGTTGTTTCATTTTCGACAAGTCCGAATTTTTTAACAAGGAGCGGAATGTCCTCGGCTTTTGCTCCCAATTGTTCAAAATTAATCGGCATACCGATTGAAGAAAGGAATTGTTTAAAACATTCTATTCCTTTTAAGGCTGTTTCTTTGGGATTGGAAAAATTCATTTGAACACCCCAAAGTCTTACGGCAATTTGGGCAAAACGCATAATACCATATTCTTTTTCTTTCACAAGATACGTCATCCAAGCGGGGAATATCACCGCTAAACCCGCACCGTGAGCAACGTCATAAACCGCTGAAAGTTGATGTTCAATACCGTGGGAATTCCAATCCTGTTCACGTCCCACTCCCACAATATTATTATGTGCAACCATTCCCGCCCACATAATATTAGCTCTTGCGTCAACGTCATCGGGATTTTTAATTGCTTTCGGCACTTCACTTACCATTGAAAGCAAAACCGCCTCACAAAGTCTGTCGGTAGTTTCAACATTAGGCGTATTTGAAAAATATCTTTCAAAAACGTGTGCCATAATATCTATTGCACCTGCGGCAGTTTGATATGACGGCAGAGTACAAGTCAGTTGCGGATTGAGAATTGAAAATTTAGGACGTGTGATATCATTGCTGTACCCGTTTTTTGTATCTGTTGAAGTTCGAGTGATAACACTGCTTTCAGAACCCTCCGAACCCGCTGCGGCAATGGTAAGCACAGTCCCCACAGGCAAAGTTTCGGTTGCATCAACCTTATAAGAATAAAAATCCCAAAAATCACCGCTGTAAGGTACACCCAAAGCAATAGCCTTTGAACTGTCTATAACAGAACCGCCGCCGACAGCCAAAATAAAATCCACTTTCTCTTTTCTTGAAAGCTCAATGCCCTCATAAACAAGAGTATCTCTGGGATTAGGCTGTACACCTCCCAATTCAACGTATCCGATATTCTCTTTGTCCAAAGATGCTTTTACTCTGCCAAGCAAACCGCTCTTTATAACAGAATTTTTGCCGTAATGCAACAGTACTTTTGTTCCACCGAAACGTTTTACAAGCTCCCCTGCTTTGCTTTCGGTATCTGTACCGAATTCAAAATACGTCGGGCTGTAAAAATTAAAGTTTAACATAGTTGCTCCTTTCGTTGATATTCAAAACTTGTTTTTTGAATAGCTTTATAATAAAATATTTTAGTTATTAATAAGTCTTACATTTCTCCAGTTACCGTATTTATACACTAAAGTAGCGGTGACAAAGGAAACAACCCAACTTAAAGGCATTGACAGATATATCCCTTTATACCCTATAACAGGGGTAAGTGTATACGCCAAAATAACCCTTGAAATAAGGTTTACAATAGTTATCCCCACAAAATATTTCATAGCACCGTAACCGCGGATAACACCGTTTGTAACATTCATCATTGCAATAAACATATAAAAAGCACCGACAGAATAAAGATACCAAGAACCTAATTTTACAGCCTCTGCGTTATCGTCAATAAAAAATCCTACTAATGTGGGGGCACAAGTATATATTAACACACCTAAAATCACACAGAAAATAACATCAAGCAAAATTGCCGCTCTGTATCCCGAGGGAATACGTTCAATTTTCTTAGCACCGATATTTTGTGCGGTAAATGTAGATACCGCATTACTGATACTTACTATAGGAACAATAGCCATACCGTCTATTTTTATTGCGGCATAATACCCTGTTGTAAGGTCAAGAGAGAAAGTATTTACAAGACGTTGCACCAACAACATACCCAAAGACACAACGGATTGTTGGAGTATTGAGGGTAATGCAATACGCAGCATTACTCTCAACGTCTTAAAATCAAATGGTTTTGCT
>JAISIJ010000081.1 GCA_031262245.1 Oscillospiraceae bacterium
TTATCGGTTCTGAAAGATACCCGGACCATTCTTCGGCACTGAGAAGAAACGTCGGGTCACAGGTATGATGCACCGGAATGTCTACACATTCTGCAATAAAGTCAGCCAAAAACGATTCTCGGACAGATATGCTGCTGAAATTTCTCAATAGTTCAGAGATTTTAGGTTGTTTTTCTTCGCTTTTTTTCAAAGGTTCAAGACATGAAGATGCAGAAAAACTGATGTGCTTTTTTGATTTAAACTTTTTAGCAAAATAGGCCTCATCAAAACCTTCAAATGTTTTAAATTTAAATGGGTGCCAAATAGTATCGCTTCCGTAAATTATAACGTCATAGTCATCGTCTTCTGTATAGTCTATTGCAGATATCCTTGTGTCGATAAAATTGTCAAATGCAGGATTACTCTGTCGGTATTCTGCATAATGATATTCGGGGCAATAATTAATAATATTTACTTCTCCTGAATTTAATTTTTGTAGATAAGTTTTCAATGCAAAACACTGTAATAAAGCACCGTAATTTTGAGCAAAATGAAATGTAACTATTCCTATTTTCAAGCTAAAACCTCCTTAATTAAATTACTTAAATTCTCTCCGTCCGAAAATCGACTTAAAAATTCTTTTCTGCCCTCGGCCGGAACAGGCGAATTATATATCATTCGCAAATTTTCGTTCAACCATTCTTCAGAAATTTCAACCTTTTTTACGGTAGAGCTATGGCAACTGTCTTTAAAAAAAGTTTGTGTTTTAGGTGTTTGCGAAAATATTACAAAACTTATTCCGCCGTCATCAAACAAGGTTTCGTCAAATTTATCAGCGTTCCAAAAATCTGCAAGAGTAAAATCGCTTTTATGATTTTTCCTGCGGTATTTGCAATTATAACAAATACTTCTGCCCACTAACCCTTTGCCGAATAATTTCATATAATTTTCCGGGTCATCTGTATATTTAATGTACGCACAATTGTTTTCAAAAGAAAACAATTGTGCGTACAAAGAATAGGGTCTATTCTTTGTTCGCAGTTCAATACCTGACAATCTGCTGTTTTCTTTCTCTTCAATAAAATCCACATATGAAGACCATACAAACGGACTTGTTATACTGTTGCAAACAAAATCTACTGTGATTAAATTTTCATATTTCTTTCCTAAAAAGTTTAACAACCCATCTATCTGACAAGGACATCCCGAATAAAGGCACAGTGCTGCACTGTTCAGCAAAGTTTTAACTTTACTGAAACTTCCTATTGTATTGCTTTGAACATATTTACTTTGACGCAATTTAGACAGGTCATTTACATTATCTACACAAATATGTTTTACGGAATGAAAGTTATCAGCCCAAGCTGCACCAAAAACAAATCCGCCTCTTCTCAGCACTTCTTCGGCAAGCATACTGAAAGCACCGCCGGAGCTGCTTTGTTTTCTGACATCTCGGTTATTGTTGATTACGGCATAAAAATTCACATCACTATCATCATTATCTTCTTCTTTATAATTTAATGCCGGACAAATCTTTTGACATTTTCTGCACTTGTTACATATATTATCATCAATAACAGGTTCCGAAAAAGCTTCAGAATTTCGTTCCATTGAAATACATTTCAACGGACAAATTCCCACACAAGCACCGCAGCCTGTACAAATATTGCTTTCACAAATATTCATTTAATTAGTCCTTCTTTTCACATAGATATAAAATTCTTGTCGGCTCGGAATTTTTAACTGACAGTATATTAAATTGCTTTTTCAATTCTTCTTCAAAATTTTCCTTTGTATACCATTCAAAGTCAGAATTTTTAAGTGCAGGTTCAACGACACTGTCTTCACGTTCAATCCATTCTATAATAAGCCACTTTGTTGAATACAGAGCAAACTGACCGATAATCTCAGCAAACGACAGCTGTTGTGAAAAAGCTAAGTGGTGCATTACGGCAAGTGCAAGAACCATTTCGCTTTTGAATCGTTTAATCGCACCATTACGCCAAGGAACAATTGCCGTATTCCCGATAGCAGTATCTCTGTAATAATCCGGAGTAGGTGTAACAATATTCAGATAAACAGGGTATATGTTTTTAATTTTATCATTTACAACCTTCTTAAATACAAAATCAACACAGGCATAATCAAGGTCGGCTACAATAAGTCTATCTATTTCATCTTTTAATTCAAATTCATACCATCCCATATTACCTGCCAAATCAATCAAAGTTTTAGGTTTTACTGAACGAACCATTTCGAGAATGGTTTCTTGTTTCTGTGATAATTTAACAACTTTATTTTCGTCATAAAGTTCATTTTGATAACCGTTCCAACCTGTCTGAAAAACGTCATTAATGTTTATATTCTCAACATATTTTTTCAATTCTGTAAAAACACTTTGCACATCATCAGATGATATATAGTTATAACATTTTTCATACATATCGTTAAATTCTTTTATTTGATTATCTTTAAGATAACCGGAAATATCTTTAAACGACAATCTTTGTTCGGCATTATTTAAATAGAGATATGTTTTTTCTATTAAGTTTTGTTGAAACATCAAAAGGATAAGAATATGATAATTTATAAATTCCTGCAAATAGAAAAACGGCATTTTACCGAGTCTTATGGCATCAAAATCAAAAAACAAAAATTTACCATTATAAAATGTGGCATTAAATGCGTGACCGTCTAAACAACAAAGCCCGTATTTGTCAATTTCTTTATATAAATCAATCATAAATAATGTATAATCATAAAACATCTTCGGCGACCATTCAACTGCGTAAGTGAACAGCGGCAGGAATTTATGTTTAAAGCAAACAGGATATTCCTCAGATGTATATATGTCGGAAATTTCCGTATTTACAATATATTTACCGAATAAATCACCGTTTTTACACTTTTCATATATCGACTTGTAATCTTCTGAAAATTCACTTGAAATCAGACGATATATATTTTGATTCGGAATATCTGTTATCAGTTTATTCGGTGCTCCCGTCTTAATTAATTTAAAATTTGAAGGTAGTCTTAAAACACCTGAACTGTTTCCGAAATTATCACTTCCCGACAAAAAAATATTTCTCCAATTAAAAAAGTCAACTCCATAGCTATACCCATACTCGGAAATCTGTTCTTTTATCTGTGAAAAAAACCTAAAACTAACGGATATAATGACTTTAATTTTGCCTATGTTTTCCGGTGTTAAAATATCTTTTGGTGAATATATTAAATGATTATCAACAGTGGTTCCCCATAATTTATGATTGTTATCAATTATACCATCAATCTTCATTTCAGACCGTTCCGCATAGTATAGGGCTCTGCGACCGTCTTTTCCTGCACCGAATAAAAATAATTTAGTGCTATTTGTCATATCTCTCTTTATTCCTTTCCAACGAATAAATAAATCATCACGCTCATCATAACCTGTTTGTTTTAATTCACTTGATGATACATCATCACAATATTTTTTCAGCAAATCTTCTAAAACATTTCTATCAGGCCAACGCTCCCAAGGCGGCGTTGAAAGACGACCCCATCCAGACAATTGTTTGTCAATGATAATAATTTTACCTTTCGGTTTACAAACACGGCACAGTTCTCTTACAGATGCCCGCAAATTTGGAGAATGTTCGATACACTCAACAGTATAAACAACATCAAATTGATTATCTGCATATGGTAAAAATTCAATATCCCCGACAGAAGTATTTATTGATTTCGACACATACGAAAGCATACCGTCAGATATGTCTGTTCCGTAAAGTTTACAATTCGGAAAATTTTCCTGAATACGCTTTAATATTCTACCTTTACCGCAACCGACTTCTAAAACACTGTCACCGTCTTTTATTTCGTTTGTTATTTTTGTGACTTCAGAATCATTTTTATCAATAGTATCCGGTGCAATGAGTGAAAATTCATTGTCAAAATGTGATTTTATCATTAG
>JAISIJ010000266.1 GCA_031262245.1 Oscillospiraceae bacterium
GTTCTTGTGCCGGTGGTACAGGTGCGTTTATTGACCAAATGGCGACGTTATTGGATATAACTCCCGAACAATTAGATAATTTCGCCTTAAAGGCAGAACGTGTATATCCGATAGCAAGCCGTTGCGGTGTTTTTGCAAAATCCGATATACAGCCATTACTTAATCAAGGTGCTAAACGTGAAGATATTTCAGCATCTATTTATCAGGCGGTTGTTGACCAAACTGTAGGCGGACTTGCTCAAGGGCGTAAAATTCAAGGTAAAGTGCTGTTTTTAGGAGGTCCTCTTTTCTTCCTTAAAGGTTTACAAAATGCTTTTATTAAGACTTTAAGACTTGATAAAGATAATGCTGTTTTTCCTGATAATGCGAGTACTTTTGTGGCTCTCGGTGCAGCTTTGGGTGCTAAGGGAGATTTTTCTGTTGCACAGATAATTGAAAAGCTTCTTTCCGCTAAAGCCAACAGCGAGATTATCAAAGGCAGAGTGTTATTTGAAAACAGGGTGGAATATGAACAGTTTATTGAACGTCATAAAAAATCCGATGTGCTTTTTGAAGATGTTTGCAGATATAAGGGTGATGCATATTTAGGTATAGATGCCGGCAGTACTACCACAAAAATGGCTTTGATAACACCTGAGGGAAAACTTTTATATCAATTCTATGCAGGTAATAAAGGACAGCCCCTTGATAAATTAGTTGCAGAATTGAAAAATTTATACAGTCTTGCAAACCCCGAGTTAACCATAAGAGCAAGTGCCGTAACGGGTTACGGCGAGGATTTAATCAAAGCAGGGCTTAAAGTGGATTATGGTATTGTTGAAACCGTTGCACATTTTAAAGCCGCAAAATTCTTTAAACCGGATGTGGATTTTATTATCGACATAGGCGGACAGGATATTAAATGTTTTAAGATAAGAAACAACGCTATTGATAATATAATGCTTAATGAGGCTTGTTCAAGCGGTTGCGGTAGTTTTATACAGAGTTTTGCTTCTGCTTTGGGTTATGATGTGGCAGAGTTCAGCTCTTTAGGGTTATTTGCAAAAAATCCTGTTGAATTGGGGTCACGCTGTACTGTGTTTATGAATTCTTCTGTAAAGCAAGCACAGAAAGACGGAGCAACAGTTGAAGATATTTCCGCAGGATTGAGCAGTTCTGTTGTTAAAAATGCGATATATAAGGTTATAAGGGCACGTTCTGTTGAGGAGTTAGGGAAAAATATTGTTGTTCAAGGCGGCACATTCTTAAACGATGCTGTTTTAAGAGCTTTTGAATTGGAATTAGGTGTTCAAGCTATTCGTCCTTCAATATCGGGCTTAATGGGTGCTTTCGGAGCGGCATTATACGCAAAGGAACATACTTTGAAAAAATCTAATATCTTAACAAAAGAAGAAACGGAAACATTTTCTTATACCTCAACTTCTACACGTTGTAAGGGTTGCACCAATAACTGTGAATTGAATATTGTTAAATTCTCGGATGGTAAATTTATCTCGGGGAATAAATGCGAGAAACCTTTGGGGATTAAAAAGTCAGAAAATATTGATATGTTCTCGTGGAAATATAATGATATAAAAAAACTCCCCCACTCTCCTGTTGAACCTCTTGCGACTATAGGTTTACCTCTTTGTTTGGAATATTATGAATTGTTGCCGCTATGGGTTAATCTCTTCACCGACCTTAATTTTAAAGTTGTTTTAAGTGATTAGAGTACTCGTGATACCTTTGTTTTGGGACAAAGCACTATTCCATCGGATACTGTTTGTTATCCCGCTAAACTCGTTCACGGGCATATTGAAAACTTGTTAAGCAAAAATGTTGACTTTATTTTCTATCCTTGTATGACATATAATTTAAATGAGGGTAACGGACTTGAAGAGGGTGCGGTTAATCATTTTAATTGTCCTGTTATGGCATATTATCCCGAACTTTTAAAGGCGAATATTGAAACTCTTAACGAAAATAATTTTATAAGACCTTATTTAGATTTAAATCGTCGTAAAAATGCAGCGGAAACTATTACAAAATGTTTTTCAAAGTTTAAACTGAATTCTGCTGTTGTTGAAATAATGCTTGAGAGAGCAATTAAATCTCTTAAGGAACATCGCAGAAACATTATCAAAGAGGGCGTTAAGATTATCAATCAAGCCCGTAAAGAACACAGAAAAATAATTGTTTTGGCTGGACGTCCCTATCATATTGACCCTGAAATTAACCACGGTATACAAAATATTCTTACTTCTTTGGGCTTTGCAGTTGTTACGGAAGATGTTGTTGCACATATGTCGCCTGTTCCGAAACTTGATGTTATAAATCAATGGACATATCATTCAAGGCTTTACAGAGCCGCAAACTATGTAACAACTCAAGCAGATATGCAGTTAGTGCAATTAGTCAGTTTCGGTTGCGGCATAGATGCTATTACTTCTGACGAAACACGAGCTATTTTAGAGAGAAAAGGTAAAATATACACTCAATTGAAAATAGATGAAATATCAAATTTAGGTGCTGTTAAGATACGTTTGAGGAGTTTAGCGGCGACATTCGGGGGTTAGGGTGGATAATATAGTTTTAAAAGAGAAATATGAAAATCTTAAGGCTGATATTTTCAGTCTTAACAGTCTTGCGGTGGCATTTTCCGGCGGTGTGGATTCTACATTTCTGTTAAAAACCGCTAAAGATGTTTTGGGTGATAAAGTAATTGCAGTTACTGCAAAATCTCATTCTTTTCCGAAACGTGAATTGAATGAAACAAGAGATTTTTGTATTAAACATAATATATTGCAAATAATTGTAGAATCTGAAGAACTGAATATTGAGGGATTTTCAAAAAATCCGCTTAATCGTTGTTATTTATGTAAAAAAGAGTTGTTCACCAAGATATGGGATGTTGCAAAAGAGAATGGCTCGGAGAATGTTGCAGAGGGTTCAAATACAGATGATGACGGGGATTATCGCCCGGGACTGCAGGCAGTAAAGGAGTTAGGTGTTAAAAGCCCTTTACGCAAGGCTTTACTTTCAAAACAGGAAATTAGAACACTCTCAAGAGAAATGGATTTGCCAACTTGGAATAAACAGTCATTTGCCTGTCTTGCATCACGTTTCCCTTACGGTGAGGAGATAAATGCTGAACGTTTGGATATGATTGATAAAGCGGAACAGCTTTTAATTGATATGGGTTTTTGTCAAGTGAGAGTGCGTTATCACGGTAATTTAGCAAGAATTGAAACAGACGAAATCGGTTTTGAGATTATGTTCCAAAAAGAAAACCGAGAGAAAATTTATAAGTTTTTCAAACAAATAGGTTTTGTATATGTTTCCCTTGATTTACAGGGGTATCGTCTCGGAAGTACTAACGAAGTTATACCTAATTTAAAAAACCGCTTTAATTAAGCGGTTTTAAATTATCTCGGTTGAGGTAACATTTTTTCAAATAATTGAATATGTACTTCCTCATCGCCTATAATACGTTCTAAGAGATTTTCTATAGCAGGGTTGTGAATATTACTTATAATGTATCGATATTGTGCAATACACTCTTTTTCTCCTTGAATATCATACAATATTCTTTCTCGGTGGTTTCTGCCGTATTTGATATATTGTGCTGTCCAGAATTGCGTGTAGTTACCGTTATGAACACCTAAATTTACGCTTGTTCCTAATTGTTTTAAGCAAGACCCTAACATATCTAAGTGAAACATTTCTATTACTCCGATTTGAAGAATCTGATTGGATATATCGGGGTCGGTATCGGAACAGGTTTCGTGGTGGACAACGTATTGAGATATTGCAGTGAATTCAGAGTTTTTTCCTGCATAGGCAAGAGAGAGTAAATTCCCCTGTTTTGGATTTCTTTCTAAGTTAACGGGAACAGGATAAGGGTCTTTAAGGCGATAAGGCATCATATCGCTGTCCATAGGTTGGTCGCGGGTAATAATTTCACTCATAAAAAATCTCCTTTTTAAAATATTCTTTTAAGTATATGTTTTTACTGTTTGTCTTTAGTATTTGATTTAATATTTAATTAAACCAAAGCCTGAATAGTGCCAACTATGAAAGGAAGTAGGGAACTTCGATAGATGCCAAACACAGGAAATAATAGAAAAGAAAAAAAGAAACTTCGATAGGTGTCAAACACAGGAAATAATAGAAAAGAAAAAAAGAAACTTCGATAGTTGTAAAACACAGGAAAGAAAAGAAAAGAAAAAAGCTTGTTTATTTTTTTGGACTGTGTTATAATATAGGTTATGTTAAGAATAAAATATTATTGGTGAATAATTTGAAAGTTAATTATATAAAACAGGGTAACGGTGATATTTTCGTGTTCCTTTTGCACGGTTGGGGGAGCAGTTTGGATGTTTATAACAATATTATTCCTGTTATTTCGGATAAATACAGCGTTGTTGCAGTTGATTTGCCGGGTATGGGGAAGAGTGAAGAACCACCGTTTGCTTGGAATGTTGAAGACTATGCAAAATGGTTTGAATCTTTTGTAAAAGGGTTTAATCCCGAAAAAATAATACTTTTCGGACATTCTTTCGGCGGTCGTATTATAATTAAGCTGACTTCTTTTACTGACTTGAATATTAAAAAAATAGTTTTAGTTGACAGTGCGGGGATTAAACCGAAAAAATCCTTTAAGGCAAAATGCCGCCAAAGATGTTTTAAGATTGCAAAGCGTTTGTTGCCTCAAAAAAAAGTTGAAGAATTGCGAAAAAAAATGTCGTCAGTTGATTACAATAACGCTACACCGCTTATGAAACAAGTTTTAGTTAAAACTGTTAATGAGGATTTGACACATTATTTAAGTAATATTAAGGCTGAAACGCTGTTGTTTTGGGGAGAGAATGATACCGCAACCCCTATATCCGACGGGGAGTTAATGGAGAAATTAATTCCGAATGCAGGACTTGTTAAGGTTAAAGGCGGTCACTTTTCTTTTCTGGAACAATCATTTACTTTTCAGAGGGTTATAAAATCATTTTTGGAGATACAATGAGTTTTTTATTACAAAGTTTTATAGGCTGGATTATACTGAGTGTGATATACAGTGTATTTGTTTTTCTTAATATGCCGAAAAATTTTCATATGTTTCAGCTTAATTCATATAAGAACAAAACACATCTCAAATGGATTTTTTCAAATTATATAAAATGTTACAGAATTACAAAAAATAAAAACAGCAAAAAGCCTATAGTCTATACTCGCAGATTGGTGACGATGATAATTGCTATTGCGGTTATTCAGTTTATAGTTATATGTTTAGGTTTTTTAACAGAGTGTATACCTTTGGTTTTGTTGGTCTTGTTTTTGCTTACCCCTTTTTATCCTATTATAGGGAATATTTTCTGCAGTCCTATAGAAAAAGCTTATCGCAGATATTATATTAATGATGCAAAGCATATACTTAAAGAGGTAAACCCTATAGTTATCGGTATTACAGGCAGTTACGGCAAAACCTCTGTGAAGTATTTTCTTACGACTTTGCTTCAGGCAAAATATGAAACCCTTATGACCCCCGAAAGTTTTAACACACCTATGGGTGTTGTTAAGACAATTAGGGAACAAATGCGACCGACTTGTCAGATTTTTGTTTGCGAAATGGGAGCAAGGCAAGAATGGGATATTAAAGAAATTTGTGATATTGTTAATCCGAAATACGGAATAATTACAAGTATAGGCGAACAGCACCTTGAAACTTTTAAAAGTATAGATACCATTATTAAAACTAAGTTTGAGTTAGCTGAAAGTGCGGAAATTTTATTTCTTAACGGAGATAATTCTTATATCACCGCTCATTTGCCGAAAAAAACATATTTTCTTTATGGTTTGAACGGCAAAGATTATAAAGCAGATAATATAAAAGTAACTTTGACGGGTACAACGTTCGGTGTTAATGAGTATTCGGATTTACAGGTTAAATTGGTTGGGGAGCATAATATCCAAAATCTTAACGGAGCAATTGCCGTTGCGTTGTATTTAGGTGTTGATATTGAGGATATCAGAACACAGTTGAGAAAAATTGTTTCTCCTCCTCACCGACTTGAACTTAAACGCCAAAATGGAGTTACAATTCTTGACGATGCTTATAATTCAAACCCGGCAGGGTGTTTGGCGGCTTTGAAAACATTGTCGCTTTTTGAGGGGTTAAAAATTCTTATTACCCCCGGTATGGTTGAGTTGGGCGAAAAACAGAACGAGTGTAACCGTATATTCGGCGAACAGGCTGCAGAAGTTTGTGATTATGTCTATCTTATAGGAAAAAAACAAACTGTTGCAATATATGAGGGGTTAAAAGCAAAAAATTATTCTGACGAAAAAATAATTATTCTTGAAGATGTTCGAGTAGCTATCAATAAAGCTATGGGGTTAGAGGGTGAGAAAATAATTTTACTTGAGAATGATTTGCCGGATAATTTTTTATAGAGGTTAAAATGAAATTTGAATGGGACGAAAAGAAAAATAAAATAAATCAAACTAAACACGACATTTCTTTTGAAATTGCAGAAACGGTTTTTGAAGATGACCTTGCTTATTATATGCAAGATTTTATTCATTCAAACGAAGAGGAGAGATTTATTGTTATCGGACGTGATATGGTGTTTAATATTCTGACAGTTTGTTACTGTGAACGTGATTTTGATATTATCCGATTAATATCTGCAAGAATGGCTACAAAAAAGGAAAAGGATATTTATTATAAAAATGGGGGCAATTTAAAATGAGAGAACTTACAGAGCAAGATTTTGCGAGAGCGATAAAAAATCCCTTTTTTGATAAAACGCATACAAGAGTTGAAGTTGCAATAAAAAATGAAGATTTGGAATTATTTAAAAAACAGGCAGAGGAAAACGGTGAAAGACTTGAACGTCTTTTAAGAAGGTGTTTGGCAAATACCGCCAAAGAATTTCGAGAATTTGAAGATTGATTTACTGTAAAGCATAGAAAGGAAAATATGAAAACTAATATAGCCGTTTTTTTCGGTGGTAAGAGCGTTGAACACGAGGTATCTATAATCTCTGCTGTTCAGGCAATGTTGAGTATTAATACGGATAAATATGAGGTTATTCCGATATATATAACTAAAGATAACAGAATGTATACCTCCCCTTTTTTTAAAGAGATTGAGGAATTTAAGAATATCCCCGAATTGTTGAAAAAATCTTCACCTATATACTTTAATACAGACGGCAACAGAACATATCTTAATATTATTACAGAGAAAAAGGGGATTTTTTCAAAGACCCAAGAACCTGTAATTATTGATGTTGCTTTCCCTGTTGTTCACGGTACAAATGTTGAGGACGGAGCATTACAGGGGTTTATTAAGACTCTTAATCTGCCTTTTGTCGGTTGTGATGTTCTATCAAGTGCTGTGTGTATGGATAAATATGTATCTAAGCTTATGCTTAAACAGGCAGGTGTACCTGTTTTGGATGGATATAAATTTACTTCTGATTTGAAGTATATGGATATAATAGCTAAGATTGAGGCTGTTTTAAAATATCCTGTTATTATAAAACCCGTTAATTTGGGTTCAAGCGTGGGTATAACAAAAGCTAATGATAAAACAGAATTGGAAGAGGCTTTGGAAACTGCTTTCACTTATTCCAAAACAATTCTTGCTGAACCTGCAGTTGTTAACTTAAGGGAAATTAATGTTTCAGTTTTAGGTGACAGTAAAGAGGCAATGGCTTCTGTTTGTGAAGAACCTTTCTCAAAAGACAAGATACTTTCATATAAAGACAAATATCAATCTGAAAGTAATACTAAGGGTATGGTATCGCTTTCACGTCAAATTCCTGCAGATATTTCACAGGAACTTAAAGAGAATATTCAAAAAACTGCCGTTAAAGCCTTTAAAGAACTGGATTGTAACGGCGTTGTAAGAATAGATTTTTTATTTGACAGCGAAACAAATGAGTTTTGGCTTAATGAGATAAATACTATTCCCGGGTCTTTGTCATTCTATCTTTGGGAAAAAACTGACCTCCCCTACCCTGCTCTTATTGAAAAATTAATCGAACTTGCACTTAAAAGAGGTCGTTTGGAAAATAATCTTATTTATTCTTTTGATACCAATATTTTGTCGGGTGTTGGTTTTGGTACAAAAGGGAGTAAGAGCTGACGCAATTAATAATTAGTAATGAGCAATGAGTAATTAGCAATGAGTAATTAGTAATGAGTAATGAGTAATTAATAATTGTTAGATTGAAAATGAGAAGGTGTTTAATATTTGCGGTTTTGTGGGGTTTACCAATACTATAAATAATTATGATAATGTGCTTGAAAAGATGTGTGAACGTATCAGGCACAGAGGTCCCGACAGCGGAGGGAAATATACCGATAACGATATATGTTTGGGTTTCAGACGGTTATCTATTATCGACCTTGAGGGCGGTTCTCAACCGATTTATAATGAAGATAATACAAAAGTATTAATTTTTAACGGTGAGATATATAACTATAAAGATTTACGCAAGGAATTAATTGCTTGTGGGCATATATTCACAACTAATACCGACAGTGAAACCCTCCTCCACGGCTATGAGCAATGGGGTGAGAAATTGCTTGAGCGTTTGAGAGGAATGTTTGCTTTTGTTATATGGGATAAAATAAAAAAAGAGTTGTTTATTGCAAGGGACTTTTTCGGTATAAAGCCTATGTACTTCGGGTTATTCGGAAAAACTTTAATGTTTGCTTCGGAGATTAAGGCATTTTTGGAACACCCCGATTTTAACAAAGAGCTTAATACCGATGTTTTGGAGCAATATCTCACTTTCCAATATTCACCTACTAAAGACACTTTTTTTAAGAATGTATATAAACTCTTGCCGGCACATTATCTCAAATACAGCAACGGAAAATTAGATATTCAGAGATATTGGGAGGTGAAATTTGACCCGAAAGAGCAGACTTTAGAACATTATGTTGACGAAATTGAGAGTATTTTCAAAGACAGCGTTGCGGCACATAAAATAAGCGATGTTGAAGTGGGGTCTTTCCTTTCAAGCGGTATAGACAGCAGCTATGTTGCGGCAATGGCTGATGTTGACAAGACTTTTACAGTTGGCTTTATGCCGCCTAATATGGCTGCAGGTGACGACCCTAATAGGTATAATGAAATAGGTTATGCAAAAGAGTTTTCTGAATATATTAAAAAAGAGAATTATTCTAAAACTATTACACCGGAGGAATATTGGGATAATTTTTCTAAAATACAGTATCACCTTGACGAACCCTTAGCTGACCCCTCGGCGGTTGCGTTATATTTTGTTTGTTCTATTGCGGCAAAGAAATTGAAAGTTGTTTTGTCGGGTGAGGGAGCAGACGAGATTTTCGGTGGATATAATGTCTATTCCGACCCTAACGGAACACTTTATGACAGAATACCGTTTTTTGTAAGACGCAATGTGGGGAATATAGCTAAGAAAATGCCGGCGAAAAAAGGACGGAATTTCCTTGTTCGCAAAGGGCAGACTTTAGAAGAACGATTTATAGGTAATGCCTATATTTTTTCACCTGAAGAACGCAAAGAATTATTGAAAATTAAAACCAATGCAATAATGCCGCAAGAGGTTACAAAACAATACTATCGCAAGTCAAAAGAATATGACGAAGTAACTCGTATGCAGTATTTGGATTTACACTTGTGGATGGCGGGGGATATTCTTCTTAAAGCAGATAAAATGAGTATGGCACATTCTCTTGAATTAAGAGTACCGTTCCTTGACAGACGAGTTTTTGATGTTGCAAAGCATATACCCACAAAATACAGAGTTACCAGAAAAGCAACAGACGAGGCTAAACTCCCCTATATTACAAAATATGCTTTGCGACTTGCGGCAAAGAGAAATATTCCGCCGAAATCTGCCGCAAAGAAAAAATTGGGATTTCCTGTACCTATCAGAGTTTGGCTTAAAGAAGACGAATATTTCAATAAAGTTAAAAATCAATTCACCTCCCCTATTGCCGAAAAGTTTTTTAATACCGACAAGCTTATATTGCTTTTAGAAAATCACCGTTGCAACAAAGCAGATAACAGCCGTAAAATCTGGACGGTATATACGTTTCTTGTTTGGTACGATGTTTTTATGAGATAATTTTTTCAAACAATCATTTCCGTTTATTATGTAAACGGAAATGATTGTGATAAATATGCACAAAACATTCCTCTTTACAACGCGTTTTTTTGTCAACACTCACAACCCAATTTTCTTGACACTTCCCTTTTCAAGTGATATAATATCTAAGCTTTTCAAGCAATGGGAGATTTCCCGAGTGGCCAAAGGGGGCAGACTGTAAATCTGTTGTCACCGACTTCGGTGGTTCGAATCCACCATCTCCCAGTGGGTATATTTTTTAGCATCGTGTAGGACTGTGTAACGAGGGGTACTTTATACGATAGTGCTTTTAGAGCTGTATGGTGTTTTGCTTTACGAGTTGGGGTGTTTGATTTAAAAGGATTTTTACAACTTAATAAATAAAAAACCTCATTAAAATTTATTATTGTTAAAAATAATCGTTCATTGAGAGCGGTTGTTTATTTGTTTTGGAAAATAGTTTTTGGAGAAGAATTTTATGTTTAAAATATTTAAGTATTTAAAACCTAAAGAATGGGGGGCAATTGCTTTTTCCCTCATTTTTATTGTAATTCAAGTTTGGCTTGACCTCAGACTCCCCGATTATATGTCTAAAATAACAACATTGACCCAAACCCCCGGAAATGATGTTAAAGAGATTTTAATTCAAGGGGTTTATATGCTCCTTTGTACTTTGGGGAGTTTGATATCTGCAGTTATTGTTGGGTATTTTGCCTCAAGGATTGGTTCTGCTTTTGCACAAAGGTTGAGAAGTATGATGTTTAATAAGGTTGTTTCTTTTTCAATGGAAGAAATAAATATGTTTTCAACTCCCAGTCTTATCACTCGTTCAACTAACGATATTATTCAAGTTCAAATGCTTTTGATTTTTGCAATGCAACTTATTTTAAAAGCACCGATTATGGCGGTTTGGGCTATTGCAAAGATTGCCGGTAAAGGCACTGAATGGACGATTACTACAGGTATTGCAGTAGGTATTGTATTCGTTATGGTTATTTTTCTTATGATTTTTGCCGTTCCTAAATTTCGTAAAATGCAAGTACTTACCGATAATATTACACGGGTTTCAAGAGAAAATCTTACAGGTGTCCGTGTTGTGAGGGCATATAATGCCGAGAAATATCAAGAGGAAAAATTTGAAGTTGCCAACAACGATTTAACCTCAAATCAGATGTTTGCAGCCCTTTCAATGTCTGTTATGATGCCTGTTATGTCGTCAGTTATGGGCGGACTTTCACTTGCTATATATTGGGTTGGTGCATACCTTATTGACAAAGCTGATGTTGCAGATAAATTACCTGTTTTCTCTGATATGATAGTGTTTATGCAGTATTCTGTTCAGGTTATTATGGCATTTATGATGTTGGTTATGATTTTTGTTATGATGCCGAGAGCGGGGGTTTCCGCAAGGCGTATTAATGAAGTTTTGGATACTCAATCTAATCTCAAAGACGGCAACAAAACGGAGGGACAATCGGGACTTTCGGGTGAAATTGAATTTAAAAATGTCGGATTTAAATATCCCGATGCTGATGAGCCTGTTTTGGAGAATATCAGTTTTACGGCGAAAAAGGGTCAGACTGTTGCTTTTATCGGTTCAACAGGCAGCGGTAAATCTACTCTGGTAAATCTGATATTACGTTTCTTTGACGCAACAGATGGTGAAATTTTGGTTGACGGCGTTGATGTCAAAGAATACAAAATGGAGAATTTGCTTAATAAGATAGGGTATGTTCCTCAAAAAGCTGTATTATTTCAAGGTTCTGTAATTGACAATGTGGCTTACGGCGATAACGGCAGAAATAATTTTACTGTTGATAATGTCAAGTTTGCGGTGGATATTGCACAGGGCAAAGACTTTGTTGAGAAAATGGACGGCGGATATGATGCTGATATTTCCCAAGGCGGCACAAATATTTCGGGTGGGCAAAAGCAACGTTTGTCTATTGCTCGTGCAGTTTGCCGCCAGCCGGAAATATATATTTTCGACGATTCTTTTTCTGCTTTGGATTATAAAACCGATAGTGTTTTAAGAAAAACTCTGAAAGAAAAAACACAGGGTATTACTACTTTAATCGTTGCACAGAGAATAGGAACGATTATCGACGCAGACAGTATTGTTGTTCTTGACGAGGGCAGAGTTGTGGGTATCGGGACACATAGGGAATTGCTTAAAAACTGTGATGTATATAAAGAAATTGCAATGTCTCAATTAAGCGAGGAGGAACTTTCAGCGTGAGTGAAAACAGAACAAGACGTTCTCCGCACCGCGGTCGCGGATACGTTGAGAAACCCAAAGATTTTAAAAATACTCTGATAAGAATTATACAATACAGCAGAAAGTATTTTCCTATTGTTATTATGGCGATTATTTTTGCAATAGTGAGTACCGCTTTTCAAATTATCGGACCTGATAAGCTGAAAACAATGACAAATGAAATTGCAAAAGGCTTACCTGCAATTGTAAACGGTGAACCTGTAGTTAATTCAATAGATTTTAATGCGGTTGAAAAAATAGCTTTTTTCCTTGTTGTGATATATATTTTCTCTTTTGTTTTCAGTATTGTGGAAAACTTTGCTATGTCAACTATAACTGTTAAAATCTCTGAAAATATGCGTACGGATGTATCTCATAAAATCAACAGATTGCCGTTGAAATATTTTGATAAGAGAAGTCTCGGTGATGTTTTAAGTCTTATAACAAATGATATTGATACTATAGGTATTACCCTTAACCAAAGTGTTGATAATCTTGTTCGTGCGGTTACTATGCTTATCGGTACCGGAATTATGATGTTTTATAACAGTTGGATTTTAGCATTAACTGCCATTGCCGCTACTGCTATCGGTTTTATGCTTATGGCTCTGATTATGAAATCTTCACAGAAATATTTTAAAGCACAACAAGAGGGTTTAGGTGCTATTAACGGTCATATCGAAGAAATTTACAGTGGTCATAAAGTTGTTAAAGCATATAACGGCGGAAAAAAAGCAAAAAAAGATTTTGAAAACATCAACATAACGCTCTTTGAAAGCGGTTGGAAATCTCAATTTTTAGCGGGGCTTATGCCGCCGCTTATGAATTTCATAGGTAATTTCGGTTATGTCGCTGTCTGTGTTGTGGGTGCGGTTTTGGCAATGCATAATATGATTACTTTCGGTGTTATTGTTGCATTTATGATTTATATACGTTTCTTTACACAGCCCTTGTCACAGCTTGCACAATCACTCCAAAACTTACAGAGAACCGCTGCCGCAGGCGAGCGAGTGTTTGAATTTTTCGATGAAAAAGAAATGCAAGACGAAACAAATAAACCCAAACTTTTGGAAAATATCAAAGGTGATGTGGAATTTAAAAATATACGTTTCGGATATAATGACGATAAAATTATTATTCACAATTTTAATGCAAAAGTGAAAGCCGGACAGAAAGTTGCTATTGTAGGGCCTACAGGTGCGGGAAAAACAACAATGGTAAATTTGCTTATGCGTTTTTATGAAACTCAAAGCGGTGAAATTACCATTGACGGTATCTCTACTCAAAGCGTTTCTGCTGAAAATGTACACGAACAATTCTGTATGGTATTGCAAGATACTTGGCTTTTTGAGGGGACTATTAAGGATAATATTGTATACAGCAAACCCAATGTTACAGATGAAGAAGTCATCAAGGCTTGTAAATCTGTTGGGTTACACCATTTTATCAAGACTATGCCAAAGGGATATAACACAGTTCTTAACGATAAAGCGAGTTTATCCGAGGGGCAAAAGCAATTAGTTACAATTGCTCGTGCAATGATACAAAACGCACCGCTTTTAATCCTTGACGAAGCAACCAGCAGTGTTGACACTCGTACAGAACGTATAGTTCAAGCGGCAATGGATAAGCTTACTCAAGGGCGAACCTCTTTTGTCATAGCCCACCGACTTTCCACAATCAAAAACGCCGACCTCATTCTCGTAATGAAAGACGGTGAAATCATAGAAAGCGGCAATCACAACGACCTCCTTTCCTCCAACGGCTTTTATGCCGACCTCTACAACAGTCAATTCTAATTTTCTTTTCTCTTAGTCCCTGTAAATCACACCTCTCGAAGTTCCGTAGTTGTTGTGGTTGTTGGCAGTTTAGCTGACATTGGTTTAACTTAGTGTGAAAAATTCCGCCGTGCACGGCGGAATTTTATTAGCAGACTGAGTTAGATATTTGTTATTTTGAGATGTAGGGAAAGTGATTTTTGAATTTTTTTCAAAACTTAATTTGCGGTTCACGATAACAAATATCTCCCACAGTAAGCTTAAAAAATCCCCTTTGAAAAAGGGGATTTTTCATATCCAGTTAAACCAAAGCCTAAAGAACGCCAACTGCAAAAAGAAGTAGGGAACTTCGAGAGGCGTTTTTCACAGGAACGAGTAGAAAAGAAAAAAAGGAACTAAGAGAATTTCACGGGTTTGACATCGGTTTTGGAGAAAGGGTTGTCGTTGGGTGAGGGTTCGGAAAGACTGAAATACATTCTTGCGGCTTTGGTTGTGCCGAAATCTGTATTGGAGCCGCTGTTTTGGACTTTGTTGAAAGCTTCGCGGAACATTGCGTTGTGGGCTTCTTCGCGGTTGAGGAGGAAGTCAATTGTTTCACGGACTTTTTTATCTTCAATTTGACGATAGAGATATTCATAGACTACTTTTGCACGTTGTTCGGAGGCAATGTTTGAGAGTAAATCTGCACATAAATCCCCGGTTACTGTTACATAGTCGCCTGTCCAAGAATAGCCGGAAGAGTTAATAAGCCCGGGGTTAAGACCGTTTTGAACGTGAGTTTGAATTTCGCCTACATCAACTTTGTTAAAGTCAACGTCGTGTCCGTTTAAGAGGTTTATTGTTGTTGCAACCATTTCAAGGTGTCCCAATTCTTCTGCGGCAATATCCAAGAAAAGGTCTTTTATTTCAGGGTCTTTAACTCTGAAACTCTGTGACATATACTGCAAAGCGGCTTTTAATTCGCCGTTTCCTCCGCCAAGTTGTTCCTGTAATAATACAGCATACTGTGGGTTTGGTTTTTCTATTTCAACAGGGTGAAATAATTGTTTTTCGTGTTTAAACATTCTGTTCTCCTTTTATTATATTTTTTATATATACATATCATTTGCATTTTTATTCAAATTATACAAGCAGTATTGTACAAAAATAATACTGATTTTTTGTGTAAAAAAGCGAAAAAGGTTACAAAACGGTACAAGTTTGACGTTTACATATACAGGCACTTCACGTTATTGTGGTTAAAAAGATATTTTTTGAGGTATATATGAAAGACGTTTTCTTTCAGAAGGCGGTGAAACAATGAGTATACTCAAAAAAAAGAAAACAGATGATGACGGACAGGTTATAATTCAAACGGCACGCCCTGCCGACCCTTACGGCGACTATTACGGATTTTCGGATTTGGGATTTGAAAATACACTATATGAGGCATTAAGGGAACGTGTTCCTGTTATAGATGCGGCAATATCCAAAATCATACGTTTGACAGGTGGTTTCAGGATAATTACGGAAAATGAGCATTATCAAGATATTATGGATGATTTCTGTGAAAATGTGGCTGTGGGTTACAGCGGAAAAGGTTTGTCAACGTTTACGGATACTTATCTTGACAGTTTAATAACTTACGGCAATGCGGTGGGTGAAATGCTGATAGATAATGAAACGCTTAAATTCGGCGGACTTTATAATGCAAAATCCTCTGATATTGAGATTATAAAAGGCAATAATCCTCTCGAAAAAATATTTTATAAACGTATTGAAAATAAACGTTATGCTATCCTCTACCCCGAGCGTATCCTTTTTACTCCGCTAAATCCGCAAAGCGGACAAGTATACGGACGTTCTGTGTTAAGAGGTTTACCCTGTTTGAGTAAGATTTTGTTGAAGATATATCAATGTATCGGACAAAATTATGAGAGAACGGGGAATGTTCGTTATGCTGTTACCTATAAACCTCCTGCAGACGGTTCCGAACGTATGTTTACAAAAGACAGGGCAAAACAGATTGCGGAAGAATGGTCGGCGGGGATGAGAGCAAGCCAAGGGGGCGAAATAAGGGATTTTATCGCAACAGGTGATGTTGACATTAAAGTTATAGGTGCAGATAACAAACTTCTTGATACTCAAGTACCTGTTCGTCAGATTTTAGAACAATTACTTTCCAAACTTTCTGTACCACCGTTTTTGGTGGGAATGAACTGGTCAACAACAGAGCGAATGTCCTCACAGCAAACAGATATTCTTACAAGCGAATTAGAATATTACCGCAGACAGCTTGCTCCTGTTATCAAAGAAACAGCAAAAACTTTTTTGCACTCCGAAGGTTTGAAAACTGCTTTAAGAATAGAGTGGAATACGATTAATCTTCAGGATGAACTTCAGCTTGCAGAGGCAAGGTTGAAAAATGCACAGGCATTAAAGATTGAAACAGAATTACAAAACGCAACGGGTTTAGAGTTAGAAACTGTTGACGGAAAAATTGAATTACAATAAGGAGAATAAAAATGTTTGAAACAATTAAATTAGAAAAGTCTATGTATAATCTTTCCGGGAAGTCTTTTACACAAGCACTTGAAAGTCTTGACCCTTCCGATAATTATATCGGTACACCTTATGAGGGTATGGATGCTTATGAACGTCAATTAAAACGCTTTGATATTAAAGTCAGCGGTGCTGATTGCGATAAAGTAGATAAATTTTTTGCAACAACCGAAAGTGCTGTGCTTTTTCCCGAGTTTGTAAAGAGATGTATTTCAGAGGGTATATCGGGAACAGTTCTTGAAGATGTTTTTGCTGTTAAAACCAAAATTAATTCCAGATATTATAACGGTGTTATTGCAACAGATGACGGCGTTTGGGATACTAATATCGGACAGGGTGAAGCGTTTAATACTACAACAATTAAAGAGGGTTCAAGCGGTATTGCCCTGAAAAAATATGGCAGAACTATTAAAACTTCCTATGAATTTCTCCGCACACAAAATCTTGATTTATTAGGTGTTTTACTCCGCAATGTCGGCAGAAGAATAGGTGTTACGGCATTTTATAACAGCATAAAAGATATATGCGGCTCGCTTGAATTTGATACTACCGATTATAATACCTATCAATACCAAGATTTAGTTGATATTTATAATGGATTTAATAATTTTTCACTTACGGGGATTTTGGTTGCTCCTGAAGTTTTGGGTCAGATTAGCACGTTGACCGAACTTGCAGATTATACGGTAACAGAAACAGGCAGACTTAAATTACCTTTCGGTACAGAACTTATCCCTGTTAAAGGTTTAGGTAATTCAGACGGTATTATCGGTTTTGATAAATCTTTTGCTTTTGAATTTGTTCAGTCGGGTGACGTTATTGTTGATGTCGATAAGCTTATTGACGCACAAATGGATGTTATTAATACCAGTATCACCGTTGCCGGAAAGTGTTTAAATACCGATGCAGTAAAATATGTTAAACACGGAACTGCTTTTTATGAGTAAACTTAAATAATAATTGTAATCGAAAGAGAACGGCAGAAAAAATCTGCCGTTCTGAAAAAAGGAGAAAACAATGGAAGAAAAATTAGTTAAATTAAATGCTTTTACTCGCCGTGAACACACAGCTGATGAAGTGTATATCTTTGATGTGATATTGTGTGATAATGATATTGACAGAGATACAGAGTGTTTTTCAGATATGGCTTTGGAGGAACTTAAAAGTTTATTTATAGGGAAAACAGGGATATTTGACCATAATACTTCATCGCAAAACCAAACCGCCCGTATTTTTGATACTGAAATTGTCACAACTGATAAACAGAATACTAAAGGTGAAGTTTATAAATGTTTAAAGGCTTCAGCATATATGATAAGAACAGAAAGCAATGCCGATTTGATTAAGGAGATAGACGGAGGTATAAAGAAAGAAGTGTCAATCTCCTGTTCTGCCGGAAAACATATTTGTTCTGTTTGCGGAACAGACCGTAAAAAAAGAGCTTGTGTTCATATCAAAGGGACAGAATACGGTGGTAAGAAATGTTATGTTATACTTGAGAATATCAAAGACGCTTATGAATGGAGTTTTGTGGCTGTACCCGCTCAACCCGAAGCCGGAGTTGTAAAGCGGTTTACGGAAACAGAAGAAGAAAAAAATTGTATCGTAAGGAAAAGCGATTTGGATTTTGAAAATACCATTAAAATTCTCGGCGAGAAAATTGAGGAACAGCATAAGTGGTTGGATTTATTTTCGGCTGAATTGAAAAAAGATGTGCGTAAACTCTGTTTGGTCAATAATACACCTTACGGAAAATTCATTGAAAGTACTCTTGAAAAACTTTCTCTTGAAGAGCTTGCGGAAGTAAAAAAAGAGTTAAGCAAAACCATTAAAGTAAATGTAAAGCCGCAATTGGGTAATTTTAAAATGGGGGTAAATTAAAAATGGATATTACACAAATAACGCCGCTGTTTATTCTTTTTTCAGGGCAAAATGATGTTGAGATTTATACGCCTATTATTCAAAATGCAATTCGTGAAGTCCAGTCAATGTTGAAAGTCGGAACAAACCAAACAGATGAACGTTTACCTTTTGTTGCTGCTTCCGTTGCAAATTACAGATATACTCAAATTACTGCCGCAAGGGATAAAATTGCATATACCCCTGCCGGAAAAATAGACGAAACACATAACGGTATACAACAGTTTGATTTTGCAAAATCTCTTATGGAACAGTATATGTGTTCCATAAAGGATTTGCTTAAAGACGATTGTTTTTCCTTTACGGGGATAAGTTAGGAGGAAGAAATGGGTGTATTATCGGAAACGTTCAGTACTCTTAAAAATTCTGTAACAGACAGTGCGGAAAATGTATATCTTGAATATGACCATCAAAATTATTCTGATATTCAAGATGAAATCTTCGGAATTTTTAATATAACGGCTATAAAATGTACTGAAAAAACATTTACACAGACTTGCAATATTATTCCGTTGTATTTAACCTTAGGTATATCGGTATATGCAAATATTGATAAATCTTATTTGGATATTCTTGATTTTATTGATATTTTCTTAGGCAGATTAACCCAAAATACACTTAATCTTACGGGTATGCACATTTCGGGACTTATTTATAATCCAAATGTTAAGCGTAATGTTGTTAAGTGTGAATTTACACTCCTTTGTAAATATAAAGATTCGGAATAGGGGGATAATATGGTTATCAATACTGCAAAAGAACAGTATGTTATTACTTTTCAGGATAAAGTATTTTGGGTAAACAGTTTTTATTGCAATATAAATCAAAAAAGCAAGATATTTGATACTCTCGGAACAGCTTTTATAACGGAAAATCAGGGCATACCTCCTTTTGAAATTGTTTTTAAAGGATATTTCGACTCCGACACTCCTTTGGATTTAGCGGGATTATATAATGATATGCTTAATTATAAATATAATTCAATAAGCATAAAAAATGTTATTTTTGACCGCAGCAGATTGATTGGTGTTAAATTTTCGGAGGATACGTCAAAATCTTTTACGGAATGTGAATTGAAATTTTTAGTAGAAGGAAGTGTAACCTCGTGAATGTTGTTATGCAAATTCAAAATTTAACCTCAACTTATAATCTAATGAACGGATTAAAATTCAGTTTTAAAAAAGATGTCTATACTCCTTATACAACAATGACCGCAACTTTCAGTTATCTTTGCATAACCAATCCGAAAAGGATAAGACTTACCATTGACGGGGTAATGGTACACGAGGGGATAATTGAACATTATCAATATGAAAAAAATGCAGACGGACAGACTATTAAGCTTAAATCAAAAGGCTATACGTCTTTGCTTACTCAAAACGAAGCAACCCCGGGTCTGTACAGTAATATTACTTTTAATCAGCTTATGGAAACATTTTTAACTATCCCAAATATCACTCACGAAAACAATTCAAGCAATTCAAGTTATGTATATATTGAAAAAAATACAGATATTTGGCAAGCAATAGCAAGTTATTGTTATAAAGTTTTTGGCAGATACCCTTATATTTCAGGGACTAATACTGTTACTGTAACTCAAAAAGCCAATCCCATAAGTTTCACTAAAACAACAAATGAGGCTTATGGCTGGGGAATGGAATATGACTATACAAATCTATTATCACACTTGCATATGGCTGATATAAACGGCACTTATAATACTTACAACACCGCAGATTCAAGTGCAACCCAAAGAAATATATACAGGCACAAGCATTATGATTTAGATGAACAATTCTTAGATAATCCCGCCACAGCTTTACAGTATAAATTAAAATACTCAAGAAGAGCAACACAAAACGCATATTGCATTTACAAAGGCTATGACGGTGAAGATTTAAACGACCTTTTTACTCTTACAGGTGACGGACTTATCTCCAACAAGCGTATTTCAGCTATAGAAATAAACGGGGATTCAAATAATATTATGACTAAAATCTCTGCCTACCAAGATTCATTCAATATCTAATAGTTGTAAGCTAAAAAAGCACCTAAGAGGTGCTTTTTTTATCCTCTGTTTGTAATTTTCAACTGTCAGATGTTTATTCACCTTATTTATGACGTTCACAAAAAGTTCATAAAATATTTACAAAGATTTATTGCAATTCTCTTGTAATTCGTTCTGAAAAAGAGTACAATAAGTATCGTGCAATTTTGTGTTTTTAATTGTTGCGTACATATGCCATATAGCATTTATCTTACTGATTGATATTGGTTATACCTAAAATTTTGCGAAAGATATGGTAAAAAATAATGATAAACGTATATACAGCATCAACGCTTGAGATTGATGATGTTCAGTCTGCTGTTTCCTCTATATGTTCCCAACTCAATCAGCAAGGGAAAATAGGAGACGGTGCAATCGGACTTATTTCCTGTCAATACGAGTTTGTTCTCTCCGGCGTGGTGGACGGGCTTAGAAAAGCACTTCCTTTTCCCATTGCCGGGTGTAGTTCTTCAACAATGGCTATTGCTCCCATTCCAAACGGATTGTTGCAGAACCAAGCGGAGGGTGATTTATGCCTTATATTAATGGTGCTGTGCGGTGGTGAATTCTCATTTGACACAGCCGTAACCGAACCCGTTTCACTTGACAAGGACATAGAGGTTGCTTGCCGTCCGATTTTTGAAAACAGAAAGAAACCTTCATTCGTGTGGGTGTTTTCTCCGTGTGTGGGAACAGTGGCGGGAGATTTGCTTGTTGAAGCAATAACTAAACTATCCGGCGGTGCACTTGTATTCGGAGGTTTCTCTGTGGACGATTCGCCCACTTTTCAGGAAAATTGCTTTGTAATTACACCTGACGGCGATTATCGTGACCGTGTAGGTTTTGTTTGCTTTTACGGAGATATTCAGCCGTCATTTTTCAATGCATCTATTTCAAAAAAACGCATTTTTGACAGGGAGTTTATTGTTACGGAGGCAAACGGAAACGAAGTTATTTCCATTAATGACAAGTCGTCCATTGAATTTCTTGACACAATCGGAATTACTCCCGAAATGGCAAGAAGTGCTATTTTAACTAATCTTGTGCTTGCTATATATGTGGACGAGTCAACCTATTATCCACGTCAGATTATTAATTTCAGCGACAATGATACGCTGATTCTCGGCGGCACGGTTGAGGTTGGGACACGTTTTCGTGTCGGCAGATTTGACAAAAACGATATGCTCGGTTCAGCACAGAAAATCACCCAAAAAGCCTTAGAACTCATACCGAAAAAATCTTTTGCAGTTATACTTTCCTGTGCATCACGCTCTGTGCTTTTAGGTTCGGAGAGTCTGGACGAAGTGCATATGGTGCGAGAAGTAATCGGTGATTTGCCGTTTTTAATGGCATATGCCGGAGGAGAAATATGCCCGCTTGTTCGGAGAGATGGTTCGGTTTTCAATCACTTTCAAAATGGTGCATTCATCATATGTGTCATATAATTCTTTTAGTTTTCTCTTAGTTCCTGTGGCGTCGACTATCGAAGTTCCGTAGTTGTTTTCGCAGTTGGCACTTCAGCTGACGTTGGTTTGACGGTATGTGAAAAATGCCCTTTTTCAAAGGGGATTTACTTTTCTATTCGTTTCAGAGTTTCGCAACTCTCGAAGTTCCCTAACACTTGTAGTAGTTGATACTTTTTAGGCTTTGGTTTAACTGTATATAAAAATCCCCTTTTTCAAAGGGGATTTATTTTTCTATTCTTTTTAGAGTTTCGCAACTCTCGAAGTTCCGTACCTCTTTTCACTCTTTGCAACTCATAGGCATTGCTGTAGCTATTCTCGCTGTTTACGATAACAGATATCCAACACAGTAAGCTTAAAAAAAGCACCTAAAATAGGTGCTTTTTTATATACAGTTAAACCAATGTCAACTAAAGTGCCAGCTACCAAAAGAGGTAGGGAACTTCGAGAGTTGCCACCCCTGCTACTATCAGAAGAGAATATATTCGACTGAAGTAATAAAATAATCATAAAACGGCATCAAAAATTTATAACCGCTGACAATACGGTCTGCTAATTTAGGCGAAAATAATTCATCGCCGATTTTGCCGAAGTGAATAAGGGAAAATGATTTTTTGTTGTACCATTCTTGTGTTTTTTCGGTAGGAGCTTGCTTTTTGCGAGCATAATCCTCGCCGTCAAGTATGAATTCGGTTTGGCTGTGAAGTAAATCAATAAGCTTTTCAAACTCTTTAGGATTTTCGTCAATCTTTTCACGAAGTTTTGCCATTGTAGCCGCTTTTGCCGCATAATACCCAAGTCCGTAACTCCAATTCTCGGGATTTAAATCAAACCAAAAAGTCAAAATTGCACTATTTTCCGTTTCAGCCGTAGATGGTTTTTCGCACGAAAACCATAGATTATCTCTGTAAAATCTACCGTCACGAACACGTCTTGCATCTTTATAAATCCGTGACAGCCTATGAATAAAGTCGTATTTCGGATATTCAGCTGTAAATCGCTCGAAAACCTCTTGTCCTAATTCTTTCATAGGTGTTTGAAAATCACGTTTATATTCGTCTTTATGTTCTTCAAACCAAGTTTTGCTGTTATTCAAACGAATATTCCACATAAAATCTATCGTTTTTTGATTAAAACCGTTGAACATAGTTTATCTCCTTTTATACCGATTTACTTTTATACCATAGTTTTCTTAACCTTATTTACTGCGTAATCGATATAGTCACAAATTTCATCAGTATAATTTGAAGTACACTTAAACTCTCCTTGAGGATTTTTACCTAATCCCGCTTGATATTGAATTTTCCGTATCGGAACTAAATAATAAATGTCAGGTTCATTAGAATATTGTTGAACAATTTCATAACGTTTTTCAGCTTTTGGGAATATACTTTCTGTAAATTCAGATATAATATTTTTGTCTATAATATCAAAATTATTAAGAATATTTTCAAGATTATTAAAAGTATTTATTTTTAATTTGTTGCTATCTGATTTTAAATAGCTGTTTAAATGGTTATAATCAATGATTACTTTGTTAAGAGTACAATCTAAAACTGTAATTTCTCCGTTTCCTGAAATTAAATAATAGTATGAATCTCTTTTAAGAGTATCACACTCATAATATGCTAAAACTACATCATTTAAATCGTTGGGAGTTTTAAATGTATACGTTGCAGAAATATCTTCACTTTTATATTCATTTGTATGATTGCAACTTACCAATATTGACATAATCATAAATATAAAAATAATAATAAAACATTTTCTGCTGAATTTTTCATTATTATACATTTATTCTGCTCCCACTAAAAAAGAATTAGGAAATTTAAATAGCTACCGCCGCAGGAGAGATTAGAAAAGCCACAACATCTTTCATTTCTTCACAGAGTGAAAGTCCGTCTTTTAAGGCACGGATATAATTGAGTTTGTCGTTGTTTTCAAGTGCGAGTTTAGCTTTGCCGATATAAAATCCAAATCTGTATAGCGGTGGGAGGACTTGAACGTCTTCGGCATTGAGGACTTCCGGGTTATAGAGATTTTCAACAAAAGCCGCAAGATAATTGCAGAATTTGTCGTATATTTCGGATTTTTGCGGCAAAGGAAGATTTTCACAGCGTTTAACTGCAAAATACAGCATTGTTACTGCCCAGAACAACTCGTTAATATTATTTGCGAATTGCTCATAATCACAATATTCCATAACAAGGTCGATATATTCAGCACCGTGTATTGCAACTATATCAGTAAAAATAAGCTGAACACGAGCGTGACTTGCAGTTTTAAGCAATTTGGGTAAATAGACTTTATATTTTAAAGCAAGGTAAATGGCTTCGGTTTGACCCGTGGCAATTTTTTCGGTATTGTCAAAGTAATTCTGTAAATCTTTTGTGATATTTTCGCCGTTTTTGTCCTTTTGCAATAATTGCATAAGTCTAACAAAAGGAATATCAATAGCATTGGTTTGTGCAAGAGTATCAATAAATTTAACTCTGTCTTGCGGATTTTTGCGATAATAAGACTCAATATTATCCGTAAAAGTTTCTATTTTATAGTTATCATTGGTTTTTGCAACATTGTGGTATAGATTTACAATCCTATCAAAATATTTTGATTGATTGAGAATTGTATTAAAACCGACACAGAATTCTTCATAAGACGAATATGATATATCGTTAATATCAATACTTTCAAGTTGAGAATGTGCCTGTTCATATTCACCTGTTTGAGCTAATACAGTAATATAATGACATTTGTTTGCCAAATACGCACCTTTATCAGCATTAAACAGAGAAAGCACAGGCGTGTCAAAAGTATCTAATTTGTTTGTCAACATTTTATCATAACATTCAAAATATTTTGAATATGCCGCTAAACATTCTGTATAGCGTTTTGTACTTTTGCAAGCTTCGGCTAAAATAACATACATATCAATTGTTGCATAAGAATTTTCATAAGCTTTTTCGCTGAAATATTCTTTTGCATAATTATAAGACGTTTCAAAATCCTTGCTGTCAGCTGAATAAATCACACAAACAGATATATATGCACGTCCTCTGTACATTTGGTTTTGTGTATATATACCTTTTTTCAAGTCCATTTTGGAATAGTCCTCTTTGCGAAGTATATCAATAGCTTTTTCAACATACTTCTTTTGCTCCTCACCTTGGGTAGAGTCGCCGATATGAACTAATAAACGCACATCATCGGGATTCTTTTTAAGCTCTTTAAGCATTAAATCCACGTTACGTTTGTCTTTGGCTTTTTTCTGTTCCTCTGTTTCATAAAAATACCCATAATGATGAATTAAAGTAGGAAGATTATAAAACTCATTGGGGACATCAAGGCTTTCGTGTATTCTTCCGACAAATTTCAAAGAGGGTAAATTCCTTGCAATACGAGGTGCGGGGAAACTTGTAACAATAGAATTTTTATAGCTGTAATTGCGGATAATATAAGTTGCACATATATGTTTATTTGTCGAGTCGGTAAAAAACTCAATCATTGCTGAAATATCTTTATCAAGATATTCATCTGCGTCAATAAACATATACCACATACCTTTTGCTTTGGTAAGGGTAGAGTTGCGAGCAGCTGCAAAATCGTCAATCCATTCAAAATGATAAACATTATCCGTAAATTCTTTGCAAATCTCAAAGGTATCGTCTGTTGAACCTGTGTCGGCAATAATTAATTCACAGGATATTGCATCCCTCAAAGGCTGAAGTGCCTCAAGACATTTTCGTATATGTTTATGTTCATTTTTAACAATCATACCGATACTGAGAACAATACCGCTGTTTAACATCTGGCTCAAACTTTTATTATTGCTTTTTGGTACTCTTGCTTTCATATACTATTCCTTATCTTTATCGGGTAATTGTGCTCTTTTAGCGGCTTTTGCTTCTTTTGCGGCAGCTTCCGCAGCTTCACGAGCAGTAATATTCTCCTGAACAGCCCAAGTTTTTATACGCAGACGTGATTTATCTCCGCCTGTTTCAATAACAATAGTATCTTCAGCTTTTTTAATAACTATACCTACAATGCCGCCGATAGTCGCAATTTCGTCACCTACCTGAACATTTTGACGCATTTGATTAGCCTGTTGCTCTTTTTTCTTTTGAGGACGTATCATTATAAACCAAAAGAATACAATGATAAATAACATAGGTAACATCATACCTATAAACGAACCGCCTTGAGATGCGGCACTGGTTGTTTCGCCTTGAGCAAGTGAAAAGAGGAAGTTGTTTAAAAAATCCATATATATCTCCTAAAAAATTTATTTTACATTATTATTGCCGATTGAATCAGCGGCAGTTTTTCCCGCACCCATTGCAAGAATTACTGTTGCCGCTCCTGTTACGGCATCACCGCCGGCATAGACATTATCACGAGTAGTTTTTAAATCTTTATCTGTAATCAGACAACCCCATTTGTTTACTTCAAGCCCTTTTGTGGAAGAACGAAGCAGAGGGTTAGGCGAAGTGCCTATTGCCATAATAACAGTATCACATTCAATTATATATTCAGAGCCTGTAACAGGAACAGGTCTGCAACGACCGCTTGAATCAGGTTCACCTAATTCCATTTTAATACATTCAATACCCTTGACAAAACCTTTTTCGTCTCCTAATATCCGTGTAGGGTTATTAAGTGTTAAAAACTCAATACCCTCCTCTTTTGCGTGGTGAATTTCAGCATTTCGTGCAGGCATTTCATTTTCGGAACGGCGGTATACTATTTTAACGTTTGCACCTGTTCTCAAGGCACATCTCGCAGCATCCATTGCAACATTACCGCCGCCTACAACCACCACATTCTTTGAGTTAAACAGCGGCGTATCATATTCGGGTTTGTGACTGTTCATAAGATTTATGCGTGTGAGATATTCATTAGCGGAAAATACACCGTTAAGCTTTTCGCCGGGAATTTTCATAAAAGAGGGTAAACCGGCTCCCGTACCTATAAAAATATCGGAAAAGCCTTCT
>JAISIJ010000426.1 GCA_031262245.1 Oscillospiraceae bacterium
CCTTTAAAATATTTTGCTAATAAAACAATATCAGCCATTTTGCCAACGCCGCCGTCACAGTCAATATCACCTATCAGAGAGAGAGAATCGGAGGTTGTAGTGGTTGTATCATTTTCCCCACCCTCTTGTATAAAAGATTTCCAGTCAATTTCGTCGAGTGTTAAACCGAAGTCGCTTTGATAGAGTGCTGTTAATGTTTCGGGGTCGTTTTTATTAGGGTAGGTTAAGAAATTATCATACCAAGGCATTACAAGCAACCAATATGCCGCCTCATTGAACATATTATCCAAAGAGGGGATAGTATCATTTTCTGTCATTGCAACCATTTTTTCGCCGTTACCTAAGTCAACAAGGGTATAGAAATTAGCGGCATCTGCATCTTCATTAACACCTGTTTTACCGTCTGTGCGGTGGTATTCTGTGTTATATTTATCGTGAGAGAGAATATCAACATATTCGTCACCGGGATACCAGTCGGGATTAATAACCCAGTCGTAGTTGAATGTCCATATTAAATTATGGATACCGCGTTTTTCGGTCAATTCGGTATAAAGCAATTGCCAAAGTTCTTTGTAAGTTTCTGCTCCGGCAGATGCCCACCAGAACCAAGCTCCGCTGCCGTCACTATTGCCGCCGCCCGCACATTCGTGGAAAGGACGCCAAATTAACGGCACTCCAGCCTCTTGAAGTATAAGGAATTGCTCCGCTAAATCGTCAATGCAGAGTTGGAAATAATCATATTCCTTTGTGCCTTCAATTACAACATTGCGAACATCAAAATCTGACTGTGCATTTGCGTGGGGAACAGTTTGTTTATAGGTAGCCTTTTGCCAGTCTACAGCTTCACCTAAAATATAAGTGTCCCATTCTGTAGGTACATTGATATGCCAACAACCCGTAGCAATACCGCCTCTGCTGTCCCATTCGATTATACGTTCGGTTGTGCCGTCTTCCCAACCGTACATCGGGTTATAGTTCATAAAGTCAAAGCCGCGTGCAGAGGGCAGTTCGCCTGTAAGATTTTCAATCCAGTCAAATTCATATTCTAAATTATCATCGTGACCGCCGCCGTACATTTCCTGTTGTCCCAAGAGAGTATGTTTACCGTAAATACTGTTTAAGAAAGCATTTAAACCTTTCGCCTCTTTTGTTGCATTTTCGTCAACAAGGGTTGTGGTAATATCAAAGCTGTAAGGGGATTCCGATACGGTAATGCTGTCAATAAGTACATAACCGTAATTAGCTTTGATTTCAAAGGTATTATCACCCTCTTTAAAAGGGAAAAGCCCTAAGTTTATATCAAGCCAAGTTTTGCTTGAGGGGAAAATAAAGTCGGAGCCTTTGTTTACACCGTTTACGTCAATACGTTGAAGTCTGTCGTCTTCTAAATAGCTGAAACCTCTTACAACTACTTTGTATGCGTTTTGTGTGGGAACATTAATATTAAACTTAACTGTTCCGCCGTTTGTCATCCAAGCAAAACCTGTACCGGTGAAACCCGGATATTCGTCGTTATAGACTTTTTCTGCCGCCTCAACTCCTGTGAGTTCGGCATTTTCCGCTTCAAAGAACGCTGTAAATTCTTCTGCGGCATTTAGGGGAAAACTTGCTAAAATCGTTAGTAATAACATAAGGGATGTTAACGTTGCGATTATTCTTTTCATAATTTCCTCCGTTTTATGTTTTTTCAGTGTATTTATTTTAATGTAAAATATTCCGGCAGACTGCCGACCAACGGACTGAAATAATATTTTGCCTCGGGTAAGATACTGTTTGAAGTAAGCCATTTTTTCGGTACATATTTTACTTTCCCTGCAACTTGATTAACAGGTACTGTAAAATATTCAGAGGAATAAGGGAAATCCGAAAGTCTTTTTATTGCCGTCATTATGCCTGTTTCACCCTTTAATGCCGCATCAACAGCATATTCTCCCACTTGAACAGCCTCTCGAACGTCAAAAGTTGATTGTAAGTGTGCACAACAGCGTTGTACTATATTCAACTCAACAGCTCTTGTTTTGCAACCTAACTCTTTGTTTGTAATTTCAGCGAGATACTTCCCTACTCCCGCATTTTGTAAATGTCCGAAAGCGTCTTTATAGCTCCTGTCACGGTATCCGTATCCTAAATTAATCCCCTCTGACATTGCAATAACGATATTTCTCTTGCCTAAATATTTAATATCTTCAAGGAAATTTTCAACGGAAAAATCCATTTCGGGGGTATAGATAAGGTCGGGGGGATTTTCCAATATACAGGTAGAGGCAGTCAGCCATCCTGTATCACGTCCCATAATCTCTACTATGGTAACAGAATGGAGTGCATAAGCGTTGCAGTCGAGAATAAGCTCTTGCATAGTGGTACAGAGATATTTTGCCGCTGAACCGAAACCGGGGCAATGGTCGGTAACATCAAGGTCGTTGTCAATTGTTTTGGGAACACCGATAAATTTTATGCCTGTATCCGCAAGGTGACGTGACAATTTTTCAACGGTTTCCATACTGTCATTACCGCCGATATAGAAAAAAGCGTCAATCTCATATTTTTTAAATGCCTGTTTCAAAGATTGAAATTTCTCTTCACTGCTGTCAAGGAGTTTAAATCGACAGGAACCTAAAGCTGCCGAGGGTGTTTTAATCAGTAATTCAACATCTCTGTCAGAAAACTCAAGAGGTTTAACTGTATCTTCCAATAATCCCTCAATGCCGTTTAAAGTACCGAATACTTTGCAACCACGCTCCTTTCCTTTACGATAAATACCTGCAAGACTTGCATTAATTACTGCAGTGGGTCCCCCTGACTGTCCTACCATTATATTCATTAAAATTTTATCCTCAAAAAAAATTTTTATTCTCTAATTAAAAATAAGTTTGTATTCACGCAAAGAAACTCTTTTATTCCAATTCCCAAATTTGTTCTGCGTATTCTTTTATTGTTCTGTCGGAGGAGAATTTTCCTGCATTAACAGCATTTAACCATTGTTTTTTTGCAAAATCCTGACTGTTTTTGTAATCGGTATTGGATTTCAGTTTTGCTTCAACATATTTAGGTAAATCCAAAAGGAGATAATATTGGTCGGGGGTGTGCCAAGATGCACCGTCAAGAAGTGAGTAATAGAGTTCTCTGTAACTCCCCTCCCCTTTTGAGGGGTCTTTAAATGTTCCGTCGATAAGTGTATTTACCACTTTGCGGACTTTTTCGTCATTTGCCATAATTTCACGAGGGTCATAGTTTTTTTTGATTTTAAAAATTTCTTCTACCGTTGCACCGAAGATATAATTATTTTCAATGCCTGCCTTTTCCGCAATTTCAATATTTGCACCGTCAAGTGTACCTAACGTAACAGAACCGTTTAACATCAGTTTCATATTCCCCGTGCCGCTTGCCTCTGTTCCGGCGGTGGAAATCTGTTCTGAAATATCAGCGGCGGGAATAAGTTTTTCAGCATAGCTTACATTATAATTTTGAACAAATACTACTTTGATAAGCTTGTTTACGTCAGGGTCATTATCAATCATTTTTCCGATGTCATTAATAAAGTTGATAATGCCTTTTGCACGGCGATAGCCCGGTGCGGATTTTGCGCCGAATAAAAATGTTGTGGGGTAGAAATCTGTAATTGAACCGTCTTTTATGCCGTAATATATCCAAAGAATTGAAAAGGCATTGAGCAGTTGACGTTTATATTCGTGTAAGCGTTTAATTTGAATATCAAAAATTGTATCTGTATTTATGGTAATATCTTCACGTTCTTTGATAAAACTCGCTAATTGCTGTTTTTTAAGTTTTTTAATTTCAATAAATTTCTTAAGAGTTTTTTTGTCATCTGCATATTTCTCAAGGGATTTTAATTCGGTTAAATCTGTGAGATAGGAGCTGTTCTTAAGAAGTTTTGTGAACAATTGACATAGTTCGGGGTTGCAAAGTCCGAGCCAACGTCTTTGAGTAATGCCGTTGGTTTTGTTTTGAAATTTCTTCGGATATTCGGCATAAAAATCTTTAAGAACGGTTTTTTTCAATAAATCAGAGTGAATTGCCGCAACTCCGTTGATATATTTTCCTACATAAGAGGCTAAATATGCCATATTAATAAGCCCGTTTTGAATGATTTTCATACGTTCAATTTGTTTTTTATCCACAAGTTTTTGATAAAGTTCACAAAGCATTTTTTCATTAATCAATACAATAATGTCATATATCTCCGGGAGCAATTCTTCCATAAGCTCAATTGACCATTTTTCCAAAGCCTCCGGCATAACCGTATGATTGGTGTAATTAAAGACTTTTGCGGCAATATGGAAAGCTTGCTCGAAAGAAAGACCTTTGTTTTTAAGTTGTAGGATTAATTCGGGGATAGCAATAACAGGGTGAGTGTCGTTTAATTGAACAGAAACAAATTCAGGGAGTTTGGTATAATCTTCAGAGAGTTTGCTGTAATTTCTTAATATATCCTGAATAGCGGCTGAGGAGAAGAAATATTGTTGACGTAAACGCAGTTTTTGTCCTTCTTTACCTCCGTCATTGGGATAAAGTACCGCAGAAATACTTTCTGCAGCAACTTTTTCTTCACTTGCTTTGAGATAATGTTGGTTATTAAATTCTTCAAAGCTGAATTCATTGTCAGCCTCTGCTTGCCAAAGTCGCAGAGTACCGATATTGAATGTGTCATATCCTATAACAGGATAGTCATAAGGTACAGCAAAAACTTCCATATCGCTGAATTTAATCCAAAGACCTTGTCTGTTCTTGCGAACACCCCAAGGGTCGCCGCCGCTTAATTGCCATTCGTCAGCACTTTCAATTTGTTTTCCGTCTGTAAATTGTTGTTTAAACAAACCGTATTTATAGCGGATACCGTGACCAATCAGCGGTATATTATGGGTTGCGGCACTGTCAAGGAAACAAGCCGCAAGTCTGCCTAATCCTCCGTTGCCTAAAGCCGCATCATTAATATCCTCAAGGGTGCTGATACCTTTTTCAATATCTAACTCTTTTAAAACTTTATCTATATCGTTAAGAAGTCCTAAGCAGAAGAGGTTATTATGAATCATTCTCCCTATTAAAAATTCCATAGAGAGATAAGCGGCATATTTTTGGCGGCGTTGGCGGAAAGTTGTATTTTCCCAATTTTCACGGATATAACTTTGAACAATAGTCCCTATTGCCTCGTGCAGATATTTAGGATAAACAGCTTTACTGATTGCCTGAACATTATATTTTTGTTTTAAAAAACTTAATAAATCTTCGTTGAATTTTTGTTTGTCAATAGTCATTTCTTTTCCTTTTTTATTTTACTTTCTTCTTTTGTTTTTTCTTCAAGACGATTAAACAGTTTATTAAGACTTTTTATTTGTTTAGCTAAATCTTCCGTTAAGTCAGAGGATTGTATACGGTACTTCCAATTTATACCCAAAGTTGAGGGGGTATTCATTCTTGCATTTTCTTCTGCTTTGAGAAAATCCTGCATTTGGGCAATTGCCAAGTCGCCGCAAGTCGCCCAAGCCAGACGTATAATCGCATCGGGAATATCTTTTTTCTTTTCAATATTGAGATAATCAAAGCAATGTTTTAATGCTTTTTTACTGAGAGAATTTACCCAACCTTTAAGTGTCGGATTATCGTGAGTGCCTGTATATACAACAGTATTGTTAGTGGTGAAGTTATGAGGGAGATATTCATTTGAACTGTCACCGCCGAAAGCAAATTGCATTATTTTCATACCCGGATAGCCGACTTCCTTTAACATTTCTTCAACTTCGGGAGTTAAAAATCCTAAATCCTCCGAGATTAAGTTGAGTTTACCTAATTTAGCCTCTATTGTCTTAAAAAGCTCTGCTCCCGGACCTTTTCGCCATTCACCTGTTTCGGCAGTTTCAGCGTTGGCGGGGATAGCATAGTAACTCTCAAAACCTCTGAAATGGTCAATGCGAACTATATCAAAGATTTTCACGGAAAATTCAATGCGTTGCCGCCACCATTTATAAGGCTCGTTCTTTGTTTCCCCTAAAGGATTTGTCTGTTTTCCCAATGTGCCTTTTTTGTGATATTCCCAGTTATAAAGCGGATTTCCCCAAAGCTGACCTGTTTTTGAAAAAGCATCGGGAGGACAACCGGCAACATCAACGGGGCGTTTTTGTTCGTCAAGTTGGAATAACTCGGGGTTACACCAAACATCGGCACTGTCATAAGCTGTATATATCGGCATATCTCCGATAATTTCAATGCCTTTATCATTGGCATATTGTTTTAGATTATGCCATTGTCTGTAAAATTTATATTGTACAAACTTAAAAAAGTCAATATCTTTTTTATAATCTTCACGAGCTTTTGCAAGAGCTTTTGAATCTCTCATTGCAAGAGATTTATCCCATTCATACCAAGCTTTTCCGTCATTTTTAAATTTTAAAGTCATAAATAACGCATAATCATCAAGCCATAATTTATTATCTTCCGTAAATTTAAAGTATAATGCGGAAAGCTCATTACGATAGTTTTTATATGCTGTTTTTAAAACTTTAAAAGTGCTTTCATAGATACGTTTATAGTCAACTTCAAAAGAATTATTTTGCCACTTATAATTTTCATAGTCGGATTTTTTCAAAATACCGTCAGATTTAAGCAATTCAAAATCTATGAAATATGGATTACCGGCATAGACAGAAAAAGACTGATAGGGACTGTCACCAAAACTTGTAGGAGAAATAGGCAGAACTTGCCAACATTTCACTCCTGCATTACTCAAAAAATCTACAAAGTCATATGCAGATTTCCCCATTTTCCCGATACCGAATTTAGACGGCAAAGATGAGATGTGCATAAGTATTCCGCTTTTACGCATTTTCAAAAAGTTCCTTTGTTTTTTTTAATGCCTTTAATTTCATTTCATTATAGCAAGGTGTTTGCTGTGCATATTCCCAATAAATTGATATAAAGTACAGCTTATAGAAGTGGAGATTAAAGGGCTTGCAAATTTTATTGGTATCATTATACCTTGAAAGAATGTTTTCGTCAATAAAATAATCCCAAGGTTTTTTGCCTTTCATACCGCAATAATGTAATATTGCGGGCATATATCCTAATTTATCCAGCCTTTTGAAATACATCATACAGAAATTATAAGGCATATATAATTCACTCTGTATTTTTTCAAAGTCAAAGTATCTCATTTTATCTATGAAAAATAATGACAGTAAACCTTGGTCGCCGAAATAAATTTGAGAATTTTCTTTGTTTATTACATTATATTTTTCGGTGTATTCCTTGATATATTCACAAAAAGAATCAAGGGTAATATTTTTACGAAAATAATCTGCATTTATCATATAAGAGCCGCTGTTGAATATCCCACAGGAAATATTATGAGCGGATTGAAGAATATTTATATCGTCAGAGGTGAATTTTGTAATTTTACCGTTTTCGACTTTGTATTGATACGGTGTTATAATCAGAGCATTATCCTCAAAATCACAGTAATAATAAGGGGAAATATCGGCGTTAAAAAGTATATCTCCCGCATCTATACAAAGAATTCTGTCACAATTTGTATATTCTCCGCAAAGCAAAGGCAGATATGCTTCATATGCCCAGTTGCCGCCGTGTTTGGCGAGTATTTCAAGTTTTTCAATATGATTTTTATCTGTGATTTTTATTTCTTTAAACGTTAAGTTAGGTATTTTTTCGGAAAAATCTCTTAGGAGTTCAATGTTTTCCGCTGATACACGAGTGTGCATAAGATAGAAATCAACGTTTTCTTTTATTTTTGCGGCAATCGTTACCCATTGAACAGGAATATATTGTATGAGATTATCGTCACAGGAAGTTAAAATATTCACGTCAAAAATCTCCTGAGATATCTTTTGTAAGAAATGTATTTAAATGCATTTTTGTAAAACCGTCTTTGCCGACACGTTGAATTTGAACAATTAAGTGTTCTGAATCGTCAAAAGTGCGTAATGTGTCTTGCAATGTGTCAAAATCAGGTGTTTCTATATCGTTTACAGATATAATTATATCATAAACTTCAATATCACTCTCTGCAATTCTGGCTTTTTCGTCTATTTCAAAAATAATTACACCTTTGATTCTATCGGGAATGGTATAGCCTGTTTCTTCTTCAAAAAGCTCAAGTGCAGAGGGATTTGAGGTGTCACTTCCGGTAATGCCTAATCTGAAACGATTTGAAACATAGCCGTTTTTCATAATATCTTCAATAATGGGTTTAGCGGCATTTGTCGTTATTGCAAAACCCAGACCTTCATAGCTGTAACCGATTTGTTTTGAAGAGGTTATGCCGATAACTTCACCGTACATATTACACAGCGCACCGCCGGAATTCCCCGGAGAAATTTCAGCATTTGTCTGGAAACATTCCATTTCAATATTTGAAGTATCTGTACTGATTTGACGATTAACACCTGAGATAATACCGTTGGTAACAGAACCTTTAAAGCCTGCGGGATTGCCCACGGCAACACAGTTTTCTCCTAATTTTACTTTGTCGGAGTCGGCAAAGGTTGCTGGTTTGAGATTATTGGCAGAGATTTTTACTATTGCAATATCTGTTTTTGCGTCACGCCCTACTAATCTTGCTTCAAATTTTTCGCTGTCGTTGAGAATGATAATGATTTTATCAGCACCGCTTACGCAATGTTCATTTGTAAGAATATAACCATCCTCTGTGAGAACAATTCCCGAAGCGGAGCCTTGGGGTTCAGTTTTGGAATAACTGTCAACATAGTTGTATAATTCTACAACAGAGGGCAAAACAACCTCGCCTATACCTACTGTGGTATATTCGCCATTTTCATATTGAAGTGCTTGGCTGTGAATATTAGGAACAACTGAAAGGGAATAATTTTCTTTTGTGAGATTAATTGATTTTATCAAGTCCACGGCAACGCAGGTAATTATTACGGCAACTATAGACATAAATGCAACAACTAAAGGCGTTTTTTTAATCTCTTTTTGCGAATGTGAAATACCTTGAACGGTATTTTGTTCTTTGAAATATTCATAGAACTCTTGCAGTCTGTTTTTCGGAGCAGTATTTTGGGGCATATCATTAACAATGTTATCAACGCTGCTGTTATTATAGAAATTATGACTGTAATCACCTGAATTATCAACAGGTGATATTTCGTTTTCTTCTTTTTCAGGGACATAATTAGGGTCGGGAGAAGAGATTAAATTCCATAAAAATTCTTTTATTGACATAGTACTCTCTTTATTAATTAAAATTTATAACTGTTATAGTAAAAAAAGGACAACCCTTCGTATCAAAAAGGACAACTCTTCGTATTAAAAAGGACAACCCCTCGGCTGTCCTTCATAACAGCACTTTGCTGCTGTTTACGCATATTAATTAAAGTAACGATTATTTCTCGTCACTCTCAAATTTATAACCTACACCCCAAACGGTTTTTAACAGCCATTTATCGGAAATTCCATCGAGTTTCTCACGCAAGCGTTTAATGTGAACGTCAATGGTACGACTGTCACCGTAATACTCAAAGCCCCATACTTCATCAAGGAGTTGGTCACGAGTATATACTTTGTTGGGATTGGAAGCAAGATAAAATAAGAGTTCAAGTTCTTTAGGGGGGCAGTCAACAACAACACCGTTCACACGCAATTCATATCTTACCATATTAACAACAAGATTTTCAAACTCTACGATATGAGTGTCTTTCTTTTCGATTTCTGCATTTTTATTTGAAGTACGGCGTAAGATAGCTTTAATACGAGCCAAAACTTCTTTTGTATCAAAAGGTTTGACAATATAGTCATCTGCACCTAATTCAAGACCCAAAACCTTATCAAAGGTTTCATTTTTTGAGGTTATCATAATAATCGGTACATCGGAAAATCGTCTTACATCGCGGCAAACCTGCCAACCGTCTATTCCTGCAAGAATAATGTCCAATAAAGCTAAGTCGGGTTCTACAGTTTTGAATTTTTTAACAGCATCCTCGCCGTTATTTGAAATGAAAACTTCATACTGTCCGTCTAAATGAAATTTTAGTAAGTCACATATGTCCTTGTCATCATCAACTATAAGTATCTTTTTTGCAGTCATAGGATTCTCCAATATAAAAAATTTCGTAAGTGAGCAAAAAGTCGTTATTTTGCTGATTTGTTGATTATATCAGATTTTATAATATAAGTCAACATTTTTATTAAAAAATATGAACAAATTTTTAACAAGAAAATATGACAAAATCCTCCTTTTAAATGGAGGATTTTTTTTACTTTTTGAAAATTAATTTTCTCAGTTCA
>JAISIJ010000011.1 GCA_031262245.1 Oscillospiraceae bacterium
TATCGTAAAAGATATTGTAAACCGCAATATTACAAAGGAAATGATAACTAAAACAAGGCTTACAACTAAAAAAACTCCGGCAATAACTAATTCTAAATAGTATACTGTATTTATGATTGCCTTGCCGTAATTCACAAGAATTGAAAAATCAAGCTCACTTATTTTGCCGTTCAATCTGTCAAGATTATCGGTATTAATACCGACAAATTTATACTTCGCCACTGTTTCGGAATTTGCTAAATCGGAATAATCATTTTCGGAAATAATTGCCCGTTGGATGGTTACAGTAGGCACTCCGAAAACAATATCTCTGTTTTTTCCGACAACAGTAAAAGTTTTTTGATAATTTTCTGTTCTGATTTCAAGTTTATCCCCGATTTTTGCTCCAATTATATTCGCAAAACTCGGCGAGAGAAAAATTTCGCCGTCATTAACTTTTTCAAGCAAACTGCCGTCTTCTTGAAATAAATTAAGCATAGTAGATTCTACAGAACCGAAAATAAAATCGGCTGAAAAATCCCCGGTCAGCTTTTTGTCGTTTAAGTAAATGTTGTCATTTGACGGCACACCGACTGCTTCGCCCTGTTTTACACTTTTAATATCTTTATCGGTATTGAGGAAATTTTGGAACTTATTTTTTTGTTGGTTGGAATTGGTTTTGTCGAAATAAATGATATAACTATCGGGGAATTCGGATTTTGCAATAAATTTATCCGTTGCCGACATAATCGTGTGAATATTATTTATTCCGCTTGCGATAAACATTGACGACAGGCACACAAATATAAGCAGTATCGTATTCATAATCCGTTTACGCCGTAAGTCGTTTTTTAAAAATTTAAGATACATATTATTTCCTCCGTTTTGGCTATGTATCTATTATATCATAGAATATATTAAAAAATCCTTAAGTATTTAAAACTGTGTTATATCCATAATTCTAAATCTCTTGTACGATCTTTTTTGGCTTTAAAAGTATTATTGCATAACCAACCGATATAACAATTAAAACAATAGCTGATATTGTTGCGGCCATAACCTCCGGCTCGACTGCAAAGGCACTTGTCATAACCGCATGGGAAATTATACAGGGAATCAGGCTTTTTCCTTTGTAGAAAACAGCAGTATACATAAATCCGATTGCTGTTGCATAGGCGATTTGAAGCAAAGTCGAGATTAACTCCGCACCGCTCAGGAGATTAACAATATGTCCGATACCGAATGTTAAACCGGAAATAATAAAAGCTGTTTTAACACTTTTTTTGCACAATGCTTTGAATAAGAACCCTCTGAAAATCACTTCTTCCAAGAACCCGACACACAGCATACTTATTATATACAATACTATTTCAAGCGGAGAAAAGTTTAGCGCAAATCCACCCCAAAGGTTCGTTGTTGAAATAACTATAAGAGGCAGAAAATACAAAAACTGGCGTGTACTGCCCTGAAATTTGCATAAGCCGTATTTTTCGATTACGCTGTTCTTTTTAATCCAAAATAACAGAATCAAAGATATACCGATACATACAGGAACAGTGATAAGCTTTTCCGTGCCCAACATTTGCGAAATGTATTCGGCAACACCATTCAAGATAACATATATGCCAATCCATACTAAGGTAAAATGCAGTTCGTTTTTCTCATATAGTTTTTTCATTTGAAATCTCCTTATTTGTGGCATATATCGCCCCGATATATGCTCTCTTCAAAAATGAAACTATGTAAGCTTCATTATAATCCATTGCGTTGTTTGCAAGTAAGCCGGCATAACCATGGGCAACGAGGAAAACTGACTGGAAAATCAGTTGAGTCTGTTTTCGGTCTGCATTCGCATTTTTTTGCATTATAGCGAGTACCGGTTCCAGTTCTTCGGCATTAATGAGTTCGTCAAGCGTTTTTCCTGCAAACGCACCGGATTGAAACAGAAAACGAAACAGTTGCTTTTCCTCCGCGGCAAAACGGATATACTGTAACCCTATTTGCTGCATAGGCTCACCTACTTTACCCGAAAAATCCAAAAGGTAAGCGGAATGAAACTCGTCGGCTTTTTCATATGCTGCTCGTTTGAGTTCCTTAATTTTTGAAAAATGATACATAATAGGCTGTGTTGAGCAGTTTAACTTTTCTGCAACCGACCGTGCATTAATGTGTTCAGCTCCTCGGGTTCGCACTATCTCAAAAGCGGCATCTATTATCATATCCCTTGTAATCTTAACTTTCGGTGCCATATGAAAGCTCCTTAAATTTATATAGAATAACAATTGTTATATAACTATAATTATATTATATCACATTTAAGAGAGTATGTCAAGTGTTTTTAAATTTTTTTGCTGAATAATCAATTATGTAAAAATGTTTTTCTTAAAGGTGTTTTAAACGATAAGGTCACCAAATAATATATACAGAATTATTTAGCCAAAAAGTAATTCGACCGCTGAAAGCGGTCGATATAGTATAAAATTAAACCAAAATTCCCGCAATTATTCTAAAAATAATTAATACCATTGGAAAGTGTATGTCCGACAAAAAACACGATTGCCGTTATCGCCGCAAAATAATTTTTTCGCCACATCGCAACAGAAAAATAATAAAGTGGCACAGGTGCTGACAAGCCGAAAACAATTAACCAATTACTTGTAACCCCTGCAAAATAAGCTATCCAACAAGCATAATACAATCCGAGCAGACAAACAGCAATGATAAAATATCTGTCTTTGAAATTAGATTCTAACTTGTCTTTGCTGACAATCAGTATTAACAAAGCAACGGTCAATACACCGCCAAAGCCTTCAAGTATGCCGAGAAATAGATTCGCCGGCGGGTTGTCTGCAAGCGGATTATCTGCCGGCGGAAACAGGAAAAAGGGCAAATATGGCAACTCCTGCAAAACAAAAATAAGAAAGCATATTGTCGAAAATCCAAATTTATATTTTTTAAGATACATATCATTTCCTCCATTTATGTTATGTATCCATTATACCATAGAATATATTAAAAAATCCTTAACAAAAAATAATCAATGTTGAATACATTTTTACTGTTCATTCAACTTCCAAAGGCGGTAAAAGTAAGAAAAGTCATATATCAGCCACAAAAAATATGCTGTAGGGATTATATAGATAATTAATTTGACAACACTCAAAAAATATGATACAATAAAGTAAAGTATTATTTGAGGTGAAAACGATGGAATATTCAAAAGATTTGAGAGAAAAAGTACTGAAATACAGGTAAAAACACTCGTTAGAGAATACACACGAAGTTTACGAAATTAGCGTTTC
>JAISIJ010000021.1 GCA_031262245.1 Oscillospiraceae bacterium
TGACAAATAATTTTCAGCCTGACTTTAGTATTAATTGTCGGGCTGAAAATTGTAATTTTAATTTTAGGAGAAAACAAAATAGTATGAACAGACGCACCGTGCGTGATAACGCATTTAAAATACTCTTTGAAATGACTTTCCGAATGGATTCTACAGAAGATTTATATGAACTCGGTAAACACAGCGATATTGAAGTTGACGAGAAAGTGAAAGAGTTAGTTGAGGGTGTTAATAATCATATATTCGAACTGGACGATATTATTCAAAAATACAGTCCCGACCGTAAAATTGACAGAATTTCAAAAATGAATTTGGTAATTTTGCGTTTGGCAATATATGAGGTTTTATATGACGAGGGTACTCCTGTTAATGCGGCTGTACAAGAGGCTGTAATACTTTGTGAAAATTATTCGTATGACGAAGCAGACAAAAAGTTTGTTAACGGGCTTTTAGGTAATTATGTAAGGGACAATAATTTGAATGAGTAATATAATGACGGTTTCTGCTTTAAACAATTATGTTGCAAACTTGTTTTTAACAGACGAAAATTTGCAGTTTGTAATGGTGCAAGGGGAACTTTCAAATTTTAAACGTTATCCGTCGGGGCATTGCTATTTTTCTGTTAAAGACAGCGAGAGTGTATTAAAATGCGTTATGTTTGCGGGTTTTGCAAATAAGTTGAAGACATTACCGAAAAACGGTGAAGAAATTATTGTTGCCGGTTGTGTTGAACTTTATGAGCGTAACGGGGAATATCAGCTGAAAGCATTTAATATGTTGCCTGTGGGTGCGGGGGAATTGCAGACAAAACAAGAGCAATTAAAGGATAAACTTGAACATTTGGGTATGTTTAGGCGTAAACGTCCCCTACCCTTTTTACCTAAAAAAATCGGTGTAATCACTTCAACTGCGGGAAGTGCTGTTAAGGATATACTTAATATTCTCGAAAGACGTTACGGTATCGGAGAAGTGGTATTATTTAACGCTTTGGTTCAGGGGAGCGGTGCGGAAGAAAGTATTGCACAGGCTATCAACAAAGCGAATACTACAGATTGTGATGTCTTGATAATCGGACGCGGCGGCGGTTCAAAAGAGGATTTAGCGGTTTTTGATACCGAAAAAGTTGCTTTTGCAATATTTAATTCTGATATTCCCACAATCTCGGCAGTCGGTCACGAAACAGATTTTTCTATTGCGGATATGGTTGCGGATTTGCGTGCACCTACACCCTCTGCGGCGGCTGAATTAGTTGCACCATCTGTTGAGAGTTTAAAAGATATAATTGCAAGGTTTGAGGTTATGCTCAATGCGTTTTCTCCTAATAAACAGATTGAGAAAACAGAAATGATTTTAAATAATTATATCGAACGTTTGACTTTTCTGATTAAAAATAAAATTTCTGTTTTAGAGAATAGATTAGCGGTTATTCCTCATAATTTGGAATATGCACTTAATAATAAGTTTTCGGATATTGAAAATAATCTTGAAAAATGTGTTATAAAACTTGAAGCATTAAATCCGTTGAAAGTCTTAAAAAAAGGATATTCTGTTGTATATAAAAATGAAAAAGTTGTAAGTAATATATCAGAACTTAATACATCGGATATAATCAAAATACAAATGCAGAATGGCTGTGTTACTGCAACTGTGGGAGAAAAATATGAAGTTTGAAGATAATTTAAAAGAATTGGAAAATGTGCTTAAACAGCTTGAAAAAGGTGAATTACCTCTTGAAGATGCTGTTAAACTCTATACGGACGGTATGAAACTCGCTGTACTTTGCCGTAAAGATTTAGACGAGGCTAAATTGCAAATATCAGAGATGTAACAATATAATTAAAATTGCATAATATGAAAATATGTTAAAAGGGTCAGTATGTTAGATAAAACTTTAAAATATACACAATATGCTTTTTTCGGGATATTCGGTATATTACTTTCGGTAGGATTTCTTCGCGGTTGTTTTTTTATAAATGAGCAAGGTGTTCCGTTTGCCCTTGCGATAGTTCTTTTTGCTGTACTTTTGGCGATAACTTTAGGCGGAATAAAATTATATCGTTTTTTATCAAAAAAATATGCGAATATATCAAAAAGACAATCAAATATAATACTGTTTTTTTTGTGCATAACAGTATTTTTGTTGCAGATAATTTGTTCTGTTATTTTAAAAACAGAACACCCTCTTCCTCCTGATTTGCATATTATTGACGAATGTTCAAAGATACTTGCAAAGGATTTTAATCCTGAAAATCTCAAAACAATTCTTTCAGTTACAACTCCGCAGGGGTATACTTATGAACAGGAGTTGTGGAAATATCTTCAATACTATCCTATTAATATTCCTTTGATATGTATTCTTACTGCTTGTTATAAAATAGGTTTTTCCCCGATTTTGCTTAATACTTTATTTCTTTTCGGTACATATTTATTAACTTGTTTGACTGCAAAAAAAGTGTATTCCGATAATTTTAAGCCTTTGGCAGTTGCGGTAACAGCGGCATTTTTTCCTGTTTTTTATGGTTATACTACGATTTATTACACCGATACTATGAGTGTGTTTTGGGTCATATTAGGCATATATTTTGTCATATGTGGTATGAGTTCAAAGAAAAAGAATATAATTTTTTGGGTATTATCGGCATTGTCTTTGTCAATAGGATTTATGATAAAAGCTTCGGTGGGTATAATTTTGCCTGCGGTATTGATTTGGCTTGTTTGCAAAATTAAAGATATAGGATATAAAAAAGTACTTTCTTATGGGTTGGTATTTGTGATTTGTTTTATGATTTTTACAAAATGTTTCAGTTTTGCAAGTGCACAAACAGGGATAAATACCGAAGAAAGTAAATATGAATATCAATTTCCGAAATTGCATTGGGTAATGATGGGCTTGGGCGGTCAGGGAGGTTTTTCACAAGCTGACAACAGAGCAACGAGAGGTGCGGGGAATTATGATGAAAAATTGGAATATGACAAAACTGAACTTAAAAAGAGGTTAAGTGAATATAATCCCATTACATTTTTAAAATTTGCTTTTTGGGAGAAAGCTACAAGGACTTGGTTTGACGGCACATATTTTATAAATCAAGGATATTTAAAAAATAAATTTTTTAACAGTAAACTTTTTGTTGTGTTATCAACTTTATTGCAGCTCTTATTGTTTTTCGGTATACTTTTGAGTTTTTATGAGGGTGCAAGAAGCGGAAGAAAAGATTTTACATTGCTTTTCAGAATAGCTCTTTGCGGAATATTCCTGTTTTTGTTAGTTTGGGAAACAAGGTCGAGGTATCTTATTAACTTTACACCGTTTATTTTATTGTTATTGCCATCTTTGGGGGTAAAATTGAAGGAGTGAACTTTTTATGGCAACATATCCGCCGGCATTGCCTTTGCCGAAATTAACAGGAGACAGACGAAAAGATTTTATCAATGTTGTTCATTCGCAATATGGATATAAGGAAATAGTTGAGGATTATAATGCTTATTCACAGGAAATGAGAGGATATACACCTGCTATATGGTGCGGAGATTTTATTGCTTGGTGCTTGAAAAAAGCCGGATGTTCGGATTTAATTCCTTATGGATATGAAAATTCTCAAAATTGGAAAAATGTTGGTGAAAAAACAAATTCGCCCCAAAAAGGGGATATTGTTGTATTTAAATGGAACAAAGGTCAAGGCTCTGTAGGTCACGCAGGAATGTTTGAATATATAAAAGATGGTAGGATTTTTATGATTGGCGGTAATCAACAGGATACAGTCAACCTTTCAAGTTATCCTATGAATGATGAGTTTCAAGGCTTTTACAGACCGAAGTTTTAATACATAAAATGTAATTTCAACTCCCCTATATAGGGGAGTTATTTGTGATAAATCACAAATAGTGTTTATAATATTGACAGATGTAAAAAGTTGTTCTATAATGGATTGCAGAATAGAATTGCTATACATAATTTAAAGTGGTGATTTGAATATGGGTGTTGCTTTTTTCCTGATGTTCATCATAATTATTAATATCTTTTTGGGATTAATTTTAACAGGTTTGGGCTTTCTTATTTCAGGTATCAAAACGCTTAAAAATGAAGATTCAGCAACGGAAATCAATACATTCTATTTAGAAAGAGAATATCTTTTGCCTGCAATATCGGTGATAATTGTGGGTATTCCCTGTATAGTATTTATGATAGGATTTGTGTTTATTGCAATAGGTATAATTTACATATCCATATACTTAAACTATAAGCAAAACCCGGATTTACTCATAGCAAAAAGACAAAAAAAGTTATCATGCAAGCGAAAACATAAAAAAGAACCAAAAGTTCATAATGGCTTTTTTCTGTGTTTTGTAGGAGGAGTATTAATCTCTATACCTGTAATTGCAATAATTGCACCCATCCTTTTTTCGCTTAATTAATACTATTTTCTAAGGGAATAGTATAACTTTGTATTTAAAGTATTTTTATAATTTAATTTGACACAGCAAAAATTTTCTGTTACAATAATATCTAAATAAAAAAATCACAAGGAGGTTATACAAATGCACTGCACAAGAAAAATTTCCAATCACCTCATATGGGTTGGAGTAAATAACCGCAGACTGCCTATGTTTGAGGGTGTTTATTCCGTACCTGACGGCGTTTCCTTTAACTCTTATCTAATGCTTGACACCAAAACCGTTCTGTTTGATACGGTTGACCAGAGTGTTGCCGAGCGTTTCTTTGAAAATTTAGAGTTCGGCTTGGGGAAGCGTACGCTTGATTTTCTCGTTGTTCAGCATATGGAACCCGACCATTCCGCAACCATAAAAGATTTACTTTTGCGTTACCCTAATGTTACGATTGTTTGCAATCAAAAAACGGCAGATATGATTAAGAACTTTTTCGGTTCGTTGCCTGAAAATATGTTAATTGTAAACAATGGTGACACATTTTGTTCCGGGGCACACACCTATACTTTCGTTTTTGCTCCAATGGTACATTGGCCGGAAGTTATGGTAACATATGACGAAACTGACAAAATTCTTTTTTCAGCTGATGCTTTCGGCACATTCGGTGCTACAAACGGTGCTGTTTTTGCAGATGAAGTAGATTTTGACAGAGATTATTTAGACGAGGCTCGCAGATACTATATCAATATTGTGGGAAAATACGGTGACCAAGTTCAGACACTTTTGGGCAAAGCGAGCAGTCTTGATATTGCTATGATTGCTCCTTTACACGGCTTTGTTTGGCGTAAAAATATTCCTTATTATTTAGAGAAATACGACAAATGGAGTAGCTATACAGCAGAAGTGGAAGGTGTTTGTATAGTTTATGCCTCTATTTACGGGCATACAGAAAATGCTGCTGAAATTCTCGCTGTTAAGTTGCGTGAGTTGGATATTCCTGTTCGTGTATTTGACAGTTCCGTAACACCCACCTCTGATATTATTGCACAATGTTTTAAGTACAGCCACGTTGTCTTTGCCTCTGCCTCTTATAATGCCGGGATATTTATTACAATGGAGTCTATTATAAACGACCTTGTTTCACATAATTTCCAAAACAGAATCTGTGCTGTTATTGAAAATGGGTCTTGGGCACCCTCTTCGGGTAGATTGATTAAAGAAAAATTAAGTAAATGTAAAAATATAACTATAATAAATGAATTTTTAAGTATAAAATCTGCGGTTTCAGAATATGACGAAACATATCTCGGAATTATAGCAACCAAACTTGCCGAAACGCTTCCTAAAAAAGCAGAAATTGAACCTTATGCTCCGGGAAAAATTACAAAAGAGGCTTTGTTCAAATTCTCTTATGGTCTTTATATCCTTTCGGCAAAAAATGAGAAAAAAGCCAACGCCTGTGTTATAAATGCCGCAATGATGATTACGGAGAATCCTAAGCAAATAGCATTTACTGTTAATAAACAGAATTATACCCAGTCGATGCTTGATATCGGCTCTGAATTTACAATTTCAGTACTTTCCGAGGATACAGCATTTGAGGTTATACAGCGTTTCGGTTTTCAAAGCGGCAGAGATATTGATAAATTTGAAGACTGTGATTATGTAAAACAGGCGGCAAACGGCACTTATTATACTGATAAATATGCAAATGCGGTTGTTGCGGGAAAAATAGTAAATACTGTTGACTGCGGTACTCATATAATGTATATTGCCGAAATTACGGAGAGTTTTGTTCTTACAGATATTCCAAGTGTGACATATCAATATTATCAAGATAATATCAAACCTAAACTGAAGAAAACATCTGAAACTAAAAAAGGTTGGATTTGTACAATCTGCGGTTATGTCTATGAGGGAGAAGAACTTTCCCCCGACTTCATTTGTCCTTTGTGTAAACACGGAACGGACGTTTTCAAGAAAATGTAATAAAAAAGAAAGGAGATTTTTACTATGTATGTATGCGATACTTGCAGTTATGTTTATGACCCGGCAGAAAACGGCGGAGTAGAATTTAAAGACCTCCCCGAAGATTGGGTTTGTCCTCTTTGCGGTGTTGGTAAAGACGAATTTTCTAAGCAAGACTAAATCAACACAACATTTTACAAAAATACTAACCTATTCCCGAACTGAAAGTTTTTTGG
>JAISIJ010000022.1 GCA_031262245.1 Oscillospiraceae bacterium
TTTAGGGTTTATGAATGATACCCTTGAATTTTTTAAATTACCGCCTAATCAACGTCCCGATAACTATTACAAACTCGTTTTTTCAATGATGTATTTTTTTAATGAATTGTACATTTTGCCTTTTTCGCACGATGAAGTTGTTCTCGGAAAAGCTACTCTTATTCAAAAAATGTGGGGCGATTATGAAAATAAATTTCCACAGGCAAAAGCATTATATTTGTATATATTTCTCATCCCGGCAAGAAATTAAATTTTATGGGAAATGAATTAGGTCATTTTCGTGAATGGGACGAAAAAACACAACTTGATTGGAACTTACTTGAATACCCGAAACACGATAGTTTTTTTCATTTTTTCCGTAAACTTTCTGAATTTTATCATAATATGCCCGAACTTTATGCAACGGATTTTGATAACAGAAGTTTTAAATGGCTTGAAGTAAACGCTCCGAAAGAATGTGTTTACGCATTTATAAGAGAATTTAATAATCACAGCGGTATAGTAACTGTCTTAAATTTATCAGACAAAAACCATAAAAATTTTAGAATTGGTTGCGAAAATTCTTTAACATTGACACAAATTATAAATACTGATAATTACAAATGGGGCGGTAACACACCCGATAGTGACGGAACAGAAATTCACACCGAAAATATTCCTCATAAAGATAATTCATACAGTTTTAATATCGACATTCCTGCTTTTTCGGGTATTTTGTTTAAAGCTGAATTTTAATTGCATCTTCTGTAATAACTAAAAAAAGTTTCGTAAATAAATATTGAGCGAAAAGCGAATTTGAACTGTTGAAATTATAGCAATTCCACTTGACATTTACACGATTTGTATTCTGTAAATCGCTTTAATCAGCAACAAAATACATCGGCAAAGTAACTGTTCCTACCGGAATTGCTATATAATTTTGAACCTTTGCGGTGAATATATCACGAATGATTTTGAAAAATATAAATTTGAATGGAACGGAAAAGGCGAGGCAATTCAGCTTGCAGGAAGTATGAAATATACTCTAAACGATGAGGTATTATTATTCGAGTGTTTTATAAGGATATTTTGAAGTATATAAATAAAGGAGCAAAAATGGATTACAAACGTTTTGAAACCTTGTCGCTTTCAGATGAGGAATATAATCATTACAAGGCTAATGAGATAGATTACAAAAAGAAACACAGTAAACTAATTAATAAAGCAAGAGAAAGTTCTAAACCGGAAAAATGTTATATATGTGGAAAGCAATGTAGTAGCTTTTGCAATTCACACTCTATTCCACGTTTCATATTGAAAAATATTTCCGATAATGGTATGATTCATACTCCTGCTTGGTTTATAAAAAATATTCCTTTTGTTGACAAAGAAGTAGGTATTAATAAAACAGGTGTTTTCAAGATAATATGTAAAGAATGTGATAGTAAAGTTTTTACAGATTATGAGAATGAAGATAATTATAAAAGCATACCAACACAGATAATGCTATCCCAAATAGCGTTAAAAAATTCGCTGAAACAAATATCGAAGAAACAATTGGAGTCACAGCTTCATCAAGAAATACCTCCTCCATTAAATATTTCTTCAATAGAAGAAATGCCTTTAGAGCCAATACTTCAATATATGTTTGCTCAATTTATTACAGATATATTAGATACAAGTGAGGCTATAGACGATTATGATTATGCACAAGAATTTTTAAAAATACTCTCAAAAAGCAATGATTATAGGTATCATATCGGATATAGTATTAAATTGGATTATGTCGTGCCTTATGCGTTTCAATCACAAATAATGCTTACTCACGACTTATATGGTTCGATTATAAATCGTAACTATGATATGTCGCCAGAATATAGAATTCAAAACATAGATATATGTGTGTTTCCTTTAAAAGAAACATCTCAAATATTTATATTTACCAGAAGTGATTTCACACGATATAGTAAGTTTTATGAACAATTAAATAAATTATCTCAAAAAGATGCGCTATCTATAATTAATTATATAATATTGGTATTCTCAGAAGAAGTCTATTTTAATCCAAATATAAATTTAAAGTTATCGGAAGAAAAAGAATTAAGCGACTGCATTGCTAAGGTTGCAGAAATAATAGATATAAGAAGCGTTTCACCAAATGAAGTGGAGAAAAATCATATGAATCGTTTTAGTTTTAGTAATCATAAAAACATTCCTAACTTACTTTCGTTAGAGTTTCAAATAAAGGGAGAATGAGATGAAACTAAAATTCAAAAACCAAACGTTCCAGACGGAAGCAGTAAATGCAGTTGTGTCGCTATTTGAGGGGCAACCGCACCGACAGGACACGTTCACGATAATAAATTCAAGCCAATTAAACCTTGATTCTACGGGGGTTCGTAACAATATTTCGATTACAAACGAACAGTTAATTGAGAATATGCACCGAGTGCAAGAACGCTACAGTTTGCCCTTAACAAGCGACAATATAGCAATTCCAGTAGGAACAGTTACTTTTTCGACGTATTTTGTTGCTGATTAGAGTAATTTACAAGATATAAATTTTGTAAATATTAAGTGGAATTGCTATATCAACACTTTTGGCGTTGAAATGGAAACCGGAACAGGCAAAACTTACGTCTATACAAATTACCGCAATTATAAATATATTTATTTTATAAAGGAATTTTAAAAATATGAAAAAAATATACGGACTCTATATTTATAAATTAAAAGGATTACAAAATGTGACCATTAACTTTTCAGATACTCTTACTGCTATAATGGGTGTTAATGGTGCAGGAAAAACTACAATTCTTCACGCATTAGCTTGTGTATACAATAAAGAAGAAAATGGTGAAGAATATAAATTCCCTAATTTTTTCGTTCCAAGTCGTGATAATTTATGGGAAGGAAGTAAACTTATAGCAGT
>JAISIJ010000040.1 GCA_031262245.1 Oscillospiraceae bacterium
TTTGTTTTTTATCCGTTTATAGAAAAATAATATTCTTTAACGCAACCTATAAAATCAAGTTCTGTTGTAAGACGAATAACATCAAGACCTGCTGTGCGAATAACTTTTATATATTCTGAATTTTCTAGTTTATACAGTAAACTCGTTAAGGTTATAATATCTAAATTAAATATTTTACCTATATTATTAATATTGTTTTGCAAGTCAGATATTTTAATTTCCTTACTTTTCTGCTCTGCTAAATTATCAATAATAATCGCAAGTGCTATCAAAGGATGTACGGTATCAATTTTAGGTTGAGATTTACGATATAATTTCGATTTTTTATTTGCGATATCAATAAGTCCTAATTCTCCTAACGGACAATCGATATTACTTTCAGGATTAACTTTTTCGGGATTAGATTTAAATCTCGGAAGATATGTATTAATAATGCAGTTGTAATCGTCTTCTAATGTTTTCAATGAATGTATTTTTTCGGGTTCTTTTTCTTTTAAAAATGAACTAATATGTGATATAAAGTCATCTCTTGTAAATTCATTTAATTTAAATTCATTGAAAAAATAATACCAAGAAGTCGCATCTTCAAAATTACTTGCAAGTTTATAATGCAAAAGCCATAAAGTCCCCGGTTCTTCAATATATTTATCGTTTTCATATATGACTTGTCCGAAAGGAGTAAACGTTTGGAGGCGTTGACCGCTGTTAGGTTCTTGTGTTAATCCTACTGCCTGTAACCAATAACGCAGAGATTTAACCATATTTGCTCCGATACCGAGAGTATCCATAGGATTGTTTGTTTTATTAACAAACACAGTCGGGTCAATAAGCATATTTTTCATTCCCTTAGTAAGCCATCCTTTACGAATGAAAAAAGTATCGTGAGCACGAAATTTCATTTTGTAACCTCCGAGTTAAACCTTAGTTTTTAAATATTTTTCCATAAGGCAACCGCCTTCAAGATATTTTGATGTTACACACATTTTACAGCGTTTACAGCGTTGTGAATTTATGTGATATTCACCGCCGACAATCGAAATAGCCCTAAATTTACAAATCGATTCGCATTTCAAACATTTTCGACAGGCATTATATTTTTTAACCTGATAACCTGCCATTCTAAGCAAATCATCAGGTTTTTCTACATTCATAACTTTTATTTTTACTGAGTATTCAAAGTTTTCTTGATTAAAAGGTTGAATTGATATTATGGGGACATTAGTTGTTATATCGATTATTATTGTTTCTTTTATCAATTTTCTTCCGAGTTCAGGTGCAATTTTTCCGAAAGGAATAAATAATTCCGTAAAAGTTTCGTCAACAGGTCTATTTAATTGAAAAACTTTAGCGTTATCTTCTGTTGTGCAGTTGGTGAATTTTATTTTCACATCTTGTGCAGCTTTAACACCATTTCCACCTTGACGGGCTTTCCAAGCACCTGTATCAACATAAACTTCTGGGTCGGGTTTTCCGATTTTTTGAGCAAAATCAACAAGAAAATTATGCCATTGATTATATTCTTCGGTCATATAAATTTTAGATAAAAACTCTGCACGAGAACTGTTATTCGGACAACACCAACAACCTACACGGTCGTAACCAAGCCGATAAGCATAGTTAAAATCAACTTCTTCGCCCAAAATATATAACCATATGTCAATGTCTTTCCAGAGAAAAATAGGTGAGGCTACTTTTTGTTTTTGTATTTTAACAGATTCAGAATTATCCTCAACACGATTATATTTGCTTCTTGAAACAGATTCACATTTTCTTATTCCATAAAAAGTTAGTATATCTGTTTCGGGATATAACGAGTTTAAAACCCTTGTAATCGGTCCTGTTTTAAACATAGTGCAACACCAACGTAACATTCTCGCAGGTGCTCCTATATCATTACAAACAGAATAAAAATCCTGTTCGTTGTTTTTTGCAATTCTGAAAATAGAAAAAGGCTGATTTTCTCTGTACCTTTTAGCATATTCAATAGTGGTAGGAAATTCGAGTGTCGTGTTACCGAATATATGAACCATAGACGGATTACTTAAAGCTCGCATAACTAAATCGGCAGTAACAGTGGAGTCTTTACCACCTGAAAATGAAATTACGATATTTTCTTCAGGGTAATTTTGTGAAGTTTTCTGAATAAAATTTGAAGCTTCGTTAAAAATTGTCGATAATCTGTCTGAATTTGCTTTTATGAATTTAGAAATATACTTATCAAAAAATTTATAGTCATTAAGTTTTTTATATTCAGATAAATCTCTTATTATTTTATCAGTATCGGCTTGTTGGTATTCTGTTTTGGAGATAGTCAAAGTTTTTCCGTCAATATAGTAACGATTATTCATTGCCCAAACAGATTTATTTTTATATTCAAGTGGACAACCTTTGATTATTTCCAGTAGTAGGCGTTCTTCGGGAAAAACAGGTCGTAAATCAGTACACAAATAAGAACTTTTGTTATTGCAAATAGGACAAATGTTCTGTGTTTCTGTATCTTGCAATTTTATTAAAGGTATTTTGCACTCATCACACCAGTAAATTACAGGAATACGCTCATCAATTTTAATGGTTTCGGAATTGCAAATATCACAAATATTCTTAACTGTTTCTTTATTACAATTTACGCACCACAAGACTATCACCATCTTTCTAAAATGATGTTTTTATATTTTAGGAAATAGTATACAACGAATAATTGAGATTATAATTACCTACAACAATCCCATTATAAACTTATATAACATTATAACACAAGTATAAACAAAAATCAAGTGCTTTTTTCATATTATAACATATTTTTTGCTATTTGTCAAGGAATATTTTTGCGTTTTTTATGTGTAATCAACAAAGAATTGCCCTCTGAAAATTCTCCGAATCACTCCCCTTTTCATATTCCCTGCCATCTCCGCATATACTGGTAGAGGAAAATTTTTATCAAAATTCAAAATTGTACGCCATTAGCGAATAGAAGTTTCAGAGGAATATTTTTAAAATATTCCGTAGTTATTGTACACAAAAAACACAAAGTGTAATTGATAAAAATGCACAAAAATAGTAATATTTTTTAAAAAAGCCTTGACAAATGCAAAAAAATATGTTATAATATCTAAATTGTTTTTTGAGACTATTAAAGAAAATCACTTAGAGGAAATTTAAAATTGGACAAACTTAAAAAATCTCTTTCAATTTTAGTAACTAATATGTATAAATACCATATTATGTAATCATAATATTTTTGACATTTGTCATATACTTTAATACAATATACTGAAAGAGATGAAACAAATGGCACCGAAAACAACAACACGAAAAGATGTTGCTCTGTTTTTCTGTATTTGCAGAAAATACTACAGAATCAAAATTTGTAATAGTTAAAACGTCCTGCTTGGTTTACCAAGGCAGGCTATTGGTGTAGCCTATCGGTATTTACTGAGCTTAACGAATGAAAGGTTTTTGAGAAATGGAAATTAAATTTTTGGGCAAATTGAAAAAGGGTAACTTCTTAACTAAAAGATTACCTACAAAATCGGCTCTTTGTAATGTTATTACTCTTGTTCACCTTTATCCCATTGAAACAACATATGTTAATATTAAGCTTTGTAAAAAATTAAATGTCAATGTTGCCAAAAAATATAACAGCACCACTCTTGATGCCACGAAACATTATAGCTGTGCAAGTAATAATACTACAAAACAATGCGAAATTTTTAACAAATATTTCTGCAAAGAAAATTCTAATACCCAAAAACACTATAACAGAGTTAACACAAAAAATTTGAAACATCATTGCTTATTTAATGATGTTTCAAATTATAATCTTTCGGTGAATAATAATATTACCGAAGAATACAGCAGTGCCACTTGTGATGCTACAAAACATTATAGCATCACAAACGGTAATGTTACAGAAAAATGCGAAAATTTTACCAAACATTTCTTCGAAGTGAATTCCAATACCAAATTCGGTACTAATAATGTAAAACAGCATTGCTTATTCAATAGCAATGCTGTAAAGCATATGGTTTGGGCAAATGACAATGGTGCCAAAGAATATAGAAATGCTGTTGGTGGCGATATAAAAAAACATTGTTACGAAAACATAAATACTATTTCGGGGGTTAGTTTCGCATGAATGATATTACCATCAATCCTATCTACGGGATATTAGATAATTCGTTGAATGATATTGCCTTCGAATTTATTGACAGAATATTAAACAATCCGTCAGAAGAAAAAAA